>CAIMPQ010000151.1 GCA_903843315.1 uncultured beta proteobacterium | reverse complement strand
GAATATTTTTTCTGGACGCATTTTAGAAATCGAAGGTTTGCCTGACCTAAAGGTTGAACAAGCTTTTGAATTATCCGATGCATCCGCAGAGCGTTCTGCTGGGGGTTGTACTGTTCACCTGAATAAAGAACCCATCATCGAGTACATGCAATCGAATATCACTTTAATGAAGTGGATGATTGCTAATGGTTACGAAGACAAACGCACTCTTGGTCGTCGCATCAAAGCAATGGAAGCATGGATTGCAAACCCACAACTTCTCAAAGCTGATGCAAATGCAGACTATGCAGAAATTATCGAAATCAATGTCGATGAAATCAAGGAACCAATTTTGGCATGCCCTAATGACCCAGATGATGTGAAAATATTGTCTGAAGTTGCAGGCGATAAGATTGATGAAGTCTTTATTGGTTCTTGCATGACGAACATTGGGCACTTCCGTGCAGCTGGTCAAGTATTACAAGGTAAGAAAGATATGCCAACCCGTTTATGGATAGCCCCTCCAACCAAGATGGACGCCATGGTGTTAATGGAAGAAGGCTACTACGGTATTTTGGGTGCGACAGGGGCTCGCATGGAAAGCCCAGGCTGTTCACTCTGTATGGGTAATCAAGCGCAAATCCGTAAGGGCTCAACTGCAGTATCTACCTCGACACGTAACTTCCCGAACCGCTTAGGTATTGATACCCGCGTGTATTTGGCTTCTGCTGAACTCGCTTCTGTTGCTGCCCTCCTGGGGCGCCTGCCGACTCCTGCTGAGTATTTGGAACAAGTGAAGGCGCTTGACGCTAAAGCTGGTGAAGTTTATAAATACATGAGCTTTGATAAGCTGAAGTCATTTAGTGATGTAGCTGATACGGTCACTGTATAAGTACCGCTAATCGTATCTTGGGATATGATTAGTAAGTAAAAAGGCGATCAACTGATCGCCTTTTTTATTATCTCTCATTAGATTAAATGGCTAGCTTTAATTCTTGACGAGCATTTTCATGGCTGATACCAGATACCCATTTATTGGTTGGTAAATCGGTCTTCTCTTTAATGAGTTTTGCCCGACTAGAGACATCTTTCCATTCTGCCTCTAATTTAGGCCCCTTGAAGCCAATTACGACTACATTGCAGTCGTGAGATTCCGGAAACAGTAGAACGCGGTTATCAAATGCATCACAAATATTATGCAGATTGACCTCAAAGCTCTTATGACGTGAAAAGAGATTGACGGTCATCACGCCTGGGGCTTTTAGAATCTGGTAACAGCCTTTATAAAACTCTAAAGTACTGGCGGCCGGTCCATCACAAATAGCATCATATAAATCCACTTGAATCGCATCAAACAGATTTTGATACTTAGTGCTTTGTACAAAAATCTTAGCATCTGTCTGCAAGGTTTCTAATCTGCGATCATCATCCGGCATTGAAAACATACTTCTAGCAGCAACAATTACTGAAGGATTTAACTCAACCACAGTGGATTTAACTGCAGGGCAATGAAGATGAGTAAATTTAGTGAGCGCACCAGTGCCCAAGCCAAGCTGAGCGACGCGCATACCAGGTTTAGACTCTAAGAAAAGGAGCCATGCCATCATTTGTTGGTTGTACTCTAGGTAGATTTCATTGGGATCGCGAATACGCATTGCTCCCTGAATTAACTCACTACCAAAATGCAGATAGCGAATACCTCCGCTTTCTGAAAAGGTGACGGGCTCCATCAACACAGATAACTTAGGGATTATTTCGCCCAAAGGCGTGCATTACGGAACAAACGCAACCATGGACTAGCACCATCTGGTGTATCTAGCCACTCAGGTGGGCACCAGCTCATCTGCGCGGCTCTGAATACCCGCTCTGGGTGAGGCATCATGACAGTAAAACGTCCATCCGGTGTAGTTACACCCGTTAAACCACCTGGCGAACCATTTGGATTCATTGGATAGATTTCAGTCGGGTTACCTTGATGATCAACAAAGCGAAGCGTAGCTAAACCCTGCTTTTGTAATTGCTCTAAATTTCCTTGCTGACTAAAGTTGGCAAAGCCTTCGCCATGGGCAATTGCAATTGGCAATTGACTGCCTTCCATACCTTGAGTAAAGATAGAGGACGAAGGAAGAACTTCAGCCATTACCAAGCGCGCCTCGTATTGCTCGGATAGATTACGAGTAAATTTTGGCCATGTTTGCGCTCCCGGAATAATTTCGGAGAGATTGCTCATCATTTGGCAACCATTGCACACGCCTAAGGCAAAACTTTCTTGGCGATTAAAGAATGCAGAAAACTGATCACGCAATTGCTGATTAAAGAGAATTGTTTTAGCCCAACCCTCACCAGCACCCAATACATCCCCGTAACTAAATCCACCGCAAGCAATTAAGCCCCGGAAATCATCTAACTTGGCCTTGCCACTCAGAAGGTCCGACATATGAACGTCATAACTATCAAAGCCTGCCAAGTTGACAGCGTAAGCCATTTCTACATGGGAATTTACGCCCTGCTCACGTAAAATCGCCACTTTAGGTCTAGCATTCTTTTGAATAAATGGAGCAGTGATATCTTCAGCTATATCGAAGGTAAGCTTTGGTGACATGCCAGAGTCTGTCAAGTCATCTAACAGAGCAAACTCACTGTCAGCACAGACAGGGTTATCGCGCAAACGTGCAATTTGATAGCTAGTATTAGTCCACATCTTCTGCAAAACTTCACGCGGTTCTGCAAAGACATTTTTGGCATCACGCCAAATTTCAATACGTCCATTGGTATTGGGTTTACCAATCACATGACTAAATGCGCTAAGGTTTAACTTACGTAGAACTGCAAAGACAGTATCGCGGTCTTCTCTACGAACCTGAATCACTGCACCAAGTTCTTCATTAAATAAGGCACGCATGGTTTGCTCGTGACGCCGACCAGAAACTTGCTGAGCCCAGTTCTTGGCGTCGCCATGGTCAGGCTCTTGCCCTACATCTACAGCAATCATGTCGACATTAATCGAGATGCCGCAGTGGGATGCAAATGCCATCTCAGCCACACAAGCTAATAAGCCACCATCCGAGCGATCGTGATAAGCCAACAATTGGCCTGCTTTACGTAACTCAATGATTGCTGCTGCTAAATTCTTCAAATCTTCTGGATGATCAAGGTTAGGAGCAGTTTTGCCAGATTGATTTAAAACTTGTGCCAGGATGCTACCTGCCATGCGGTTTTTGCCTCGACCAAGGTCAATGAGGATCAGCTCAGTATCCAGCGTAGCTCCATCTTGAGTCTTAAGCTTCAATAAGGGAGTCAAGGTTTTGCGAACGTCTTGAACTGAAGCAAATGCTGAAATAATTAATGAAACAGGTGCAACCACTTTCTTGGCTTGAATACCGTCTTGCCATGATGTCGCCATGGATAAAGAATCTTTTCCAACGGGAATCGAAATTCCGAGCGCAGGACATAAATCCATGCCAACTGCTTTTACTGAGTCATAGAGCTTTGCATCCTCGCCTGGGGCGCCACAAGCAGCCATCCAGTTGGCGGATAATTTCACATCCTCAAGGCTGCGAATATCTGCTGCTAATAAATTAGTAATAGCCTCACCCACTGCCATACGAGCCGCTGCTGGAGCATCAATCACTGCTACAGGCGTTCTTTCACCCATAGACATCACTTCACCACGATACCCTTTGTAATCCATCAGGGTGACCGCACAATCTGCCACTGGTACTTGCCATGGGCCCACGAATTGATCGCGAGCATTTAAACCGCCAACAGTCCTATCGCCAATCGTTATCAGGAAAGACTTGCTCGCTACTGTAGGTTGTTGTAAAACCCAGGCAATGGATTGTGCTAACTCAGTATCGGTAACATTGAGTTCATTAAAATGCTGATCAACTCGCTGCACATCACGATGCATGCGAGGAGGTTTACCTAATAGCACTTCCATCGGCATATCGATTGGCAAGGATTCATCCGATCCAGCAATCTGCTTAGAATCACTCAACTGTAATTGACGTTCTGCTGTAGCCTCACCCACGACTGCAAATGGGCAACGCTCACGTTCACACAGGGATTTAAATAGCTCTAAGTCTTTGGATTCAATTGCCAGTACATATCGTTCCTGAGATTCGTTACACCAAATTTCAGCCGGGCTCATGCCACTTTCTTCGAGGGGAACGCTACGTAATTTAAATTTGGCACCTAAGCCAGCGCCATCAGCAAGCTCAGGAAATGCATTGGATAAACCGCCGGCACCTACGTCATGAATCGAGACAATAGGGTTATCTACGCCCATGGCACAGCAAGCATTGATGACCTCTTGTGCACGGCGCTCCATTTCTGGGTTACCGCGCTGGACGGAGTCAAAGTCTAGATCTGCCGTATTGGTTCCGGTAGCAACAGAACTACCCGTTGCGCCACCCATACCAATACGCATACCAGGACCGCCTAACTGAATCAATAAATGACCAGATTGAATTGCTTTTTTCTCAGTGTGGATTGAGTCGATACTCCCAATACCACCGGCAATCATGATGGGCTTGTGATAACCGCGTCTTGTGCCATCTAAAGTTTGCTCGAAGACTCGGAAGTAGCCGCCCAAAATTGGTCGCCCGAATTCGTTGTTGAAAGCTGCTCCACCCAATGGGCCATCAATCATGATTTGTAATGGAGTGGCTATCCGCTCTGGTTTACCGTATTTCTCACTCTCCCATGGAAGATCTGTTCCGGGGATGTTAAGGTTGGAGACGGAGAAGCCAGTGAGACCCGCTTTAGGACGTCCCCCTACCCCAGTTGCACCTTCATCACGAATCTCGCCACCAGCGCCTGTAGAAGCCCCAGGGAATGGTGCAATCGCAGTTGGATGATTATGGGTTTCGACCTTCATTAAGGTATGAACCAGGCGGGTATCTTTTTCGTAGCGATGATCTTTACCTTGAGGAACCCAAGTCTCTGATTGGCAACCCACCATGACAGCGGAGTTATCAGAATAGGCAATGATCGTACCTGCTGGCTGCAGCTGATGTGTGTTGCGAATCATCGCAAACAAGGAGCGCTCCTGATCATCACCATCAATCGTCCAGCTCGAATTGAAGATTTTGTGGCGACAGTGCTCGCTATTGGCCTGAGCAAACATAATCAGTTCAACATCACTTGGATTACGCTCCAAGCGAATAAAATTTTCGGTCAGATAAGCCACTTCATCATCAGATAAAGCCAGGCCGAGCTCTTGGTTAGCCGCATCTAAAGCAGCCCTACCTTGACTCAATACCGGTATGCGACTTAATGGACGATCACCTAGGGTTTGATAGAGCGCATTCGCGCCTTCAATTGATTCAATTACAGCCTCAGTCATGCGATCGTGAATGGCTGCGAGCACAAGCTGCTTTTGTTCTGCGCTCAATGTTTTTTTGCTTTTCCATGCAAACTGGACACCGCGTTCAATCCGCAAGACATCCAAACCACACTGGCGCGCAATATCTGTTGCTTTACTAGCCCATGGAGAAACTGTGCCTAGACGAGGAATGACGATGGCTACCTGTTCTTCACTATCCGTTTTACCAAACCAAGATTTACCTTCCTTAAGACTGGAAACAAAAGGCTCACCATAGGTCAACAGACTCTGCAGAATTTCCTTGTTTGCGAAACTGAATTCCACATCAGACCAAATGAAGTGGAGATATTGGGCCTCAATTGACTCAAGCTCAATACCTTGGGCCGCTAAAGAAGCTAAAAGTCGTTGTTGACGGAAGGAGGACAGCGCATCTGCGCCGGGCAAAAAGTGGAAAAAAGACATCCCTAGATTATAAGGTTTTGCCTACAGCAAGCGGCCACCTTGAAGGTGTATTTGGCGTTGACACCTACTGGCCAAGGCTGGATCATGGGTAACCAAGATCAGGGTAGATTGATTTGCATTATTGAGCTCAAAAAGGAGCTCAATGACCCGATTTCCACTGCTTTCATCAAGACTACCGGTAGGCTCATCAGCAAATAAGATTGCGGGCTGGGTGATAAAAGCTCTAGCTAATGCCACCCGTTGCTGCTCCCCCCCGGAAAGTGTTTTAGGAAAGTGCTGAAAGCGCTCAGCCAATCCAACCCGCTCGAGCCAAGCTTGGGCAATATCTTTGGCATTTTTCATGCCATTCAGTTCTGCCGGCAACATCACGTTTTCAAGGGCTGTTAAATGCGGCAATAACTGGAATGACTGAAATACAAAGCCAACCTGTAAAGCCCTTAATTTGGCTCGGCCATCCTCATCTAAGCTACTGAGATCTTGCCCCATTAAAGTGACGTTTCCAGAGCTGGGTAAATCCAAGCCAGCTAAAAGTCCCAGTAAGGTGCTCTTACCCGATCCAGATGAGCCAGTAATTGCAACACTTTCTCCCTGGTATATATCAAAGCAAATGTCGTGCAAAATGGTCAATGTGCCATGACTGGTTGCAACACGCTTTCCTAAATGATTGGCGCTAAGAACGTTGACTGAAGTACTCATAGAGATTGATACCCATGAGCCGCAAGGTAATGTAAGAGATGAAACACAATAATTGGTCGACCTTGATGTCTGTAAAAGCAATTGTAATAAGCCTATTTTGCCTGTTAATCTCCTTTGCCGCATTGGCCAGTTCAAATCAGGTCATTTTGGTAATGGGTGACAGCCTCTCTGCAGAATATGGGCTTCCACGAGGAACTGGTTGGGTGAAACTTCTTGAGGAGCAACTTCTAAAGCAAGGTAGTCCTTGGACAGTCTTTAATGCCAGCATCAGTGGTGAAACCAGTTCTGGTGGATTGATCCGATTACCAAATCTACTTAATCAAAAGAAGCCAGGGATTGTCTTGCTAGAACTTGGTGCAAACGATGCCTTACGTGGCTTATCAGTTAAGGAAACAGAAAAAAATCTACGCAAAATGATTCAACTGAGTAAAAAATCCGGGGCAAAGGTCTTGCTATTTGGAATCCAAATACCCCCCAACTATGGCCAAGAATATACAAAGCAATTTAAAGAGGTATATGCAAAGCTTGCATCTCAGGAAGACGTTGAGTTGTTACCTTTTTTTATGGCTGGTGTAGCAAGCAATCCAAGTCTCTTTCAAGCCGATAATATTCATCCGAATGATAAAGCCCAGTACCAGCTCTATAAAAACGTATGGGGCGCAATGGCCCCATATCAGTCAATACTCAAAAGTAACCCAGCGAATTAACTGCCGGCGCTGTTAGATGTTGCCTTTAGCGGGTTGATGACCTTTACTTTTGCAGAATCACGCCAGTAAGCCATAAAACCAGCAAACTCGGATTGAGCCGCTAATGCTTGAATTTGTTGTGCCTGGGCTTGATGTACTTTGGCATCAGTCGTGCTTGGTTGACGTACCTGATCGACACGGTAAATCGTAGTGCCAGTGCCCGGATTAGCCACAGAAATATAAGCAGGCAATTTATCGGGATTAACAGACATCACGTCATCAAGAGCTCCGCCAAGAAGGTTAGCAGGCTTATTACGCGAAACCCAAATAGGGCTAGCAAAACCACCAGCATTCTTTGGATCTTTTTCTAGTGACGCATAACGCTGTGTGGCAGCTGCTACAGCCATCTTTTCGGCAGCACGTTGACTTACCTGGCGCCTTACTTCAGCAGCGACATCTGCAAATGGCAAAGTCTGCGCTGGATGGAAAACTACTACGCGCGCGGATACAAATACACCAGGTGAAGTCTGAACCGTCTCAATATTGCGTTTATTTTTTACAGCATCATCCCCAAAGAGTGCTTGTGCAACTTTAGGGTTAGCCAATGGATGATCGCGCGATACTCCAGCTGGGCCGGAGCGGGTCATACCCTTTTGACTTTGTATGTTGAGCTTTAATTTATCCGCGGCAGGTTTTAAGCTATCAGCTTGATCGTAAGTGAGATTTGCAAACTGATCTGCCTTCTCATTGAATACTTTTGCGTCTTCCTTCGGATCGGCTTTGAGTACGATGTATTCCACATCGATGTACTCAGGACTTTCAAACAGTTTCGCATTGGCGCTATAAAAAGCTTGCAGCTCTTCCTGACTAGGATTGACCTTAGACAGATAACTTTTTGCATCAAACTGCAATGTCTGTACTTGGCGTTCCGTTTCATAGAGTGTAGAAACGATTTCGGAGAGCTTAGGGCTTGCAAGTTCTGTGCGCGCAACTGAATTAACGAGTTGTCCGATTTTGAGATCAAAGGCTTGGCCAGCATAAAACTGCTCTTCATTCATACCATTGCCTGCCAAGAGTTGTTTAAAGCGAGCATCATCAAAGCTGCCATCAGGCTTATAAAGCGCTCGAATTTGTGGAATATTTTGCAGGCTTTTAACCAGCTCTTCTTTACCTACTTGCAGGCGTAGATTGGAAACAGCAAATCCTAAGATGCGCTGTTGTAGTAACTCATTCAAAATTGCCTGTCTAAATTGCAAACTTTGGGCAATCTGCACATTACCACCGACACGCTCGGCTTGGCGCTTGGCAGCGTTATCTACTTCTTGTTCGGAGATGGCCTTTCCATTGACCTTTACCAAATCAGTCTCTTTATCCATAAAACTAGAATAGCTAGAAATACCAAACATCGCAAAGGACGGAACAATGAACAGCATCAATACGAGCTGAAGAATCTTTTGGTGCTTACGGACAATATCAAACATGAATTAGGTCGCTAGTGATGAATGTATAAATAAGTTATTGATACAAGTGTACTAGGCAGAGGAAATTTGGGGTTGGAATGCCTGAAAGGCGGGAGTAAATAATTTTGGTGGGCGCTGACGGGTTCGAACCGCCGACATTCTGCGTGTAAGGCAGACGCTCTACCAACTGAGCTAAGCGCCCCAAAAATATTACAGGTGGAATTGTAACCCAGGTACCTAGAATACGAGTGTTTTCCGTCCAATCTGTCCCAAACGAGCAGGTAGAAAAGACGAAAAAACCCTCTACATTCAGTGCTTGAGAACCTCTCCAGAAGATAGCTTCTCATTAGCTTTACTCGCTTCGGCCGCTTTTTTAGCAAGCTCTTCAGGAGTTGGGTCTGGCAAAGCTTCTGGCATTCTCTCCAACGCAAGTTCAAGAACCTTATCAATCCATCGAACTGGAATAATCTCAATGGCATTCTTAACGTTATCCGGAATATCAATTAAATCTTTTACGTTCTCTTCAGGAATCAAGGCCAGCTTAATGCCACCACGGTGAGCAGCTAGCAGTTTTTCTTTCAAGCCACCAATCGGCAGAACTTCGCCACGCAAAGTGATTTCACCGGTCATAGCAACATCAGAGCGAATGGGGATGCCAGTAAATACAGAAACCAAAGCGGTGGTAATTGCAATACCAGCCGAAGGACCATCTTTTGGCGTCGCACCATCTGGGAAGTGAATATGAATATCCTTCTTCTCAAATGCCTCATCAGTAATACCTAGACGTTTTGATCTTGAGCGGACAACCGTACGAGCAGCTTCAACCGACTCTTTCATCACATCGCCAATAGAGCCTGTGCGTGTAATGACGCCTTTACCGGGCATTACTGCGGCTTCAATAGTGAGGAGATCACCGCCAACTTCAGTCCAAGCTAGGCCAGTAACTTGACCCACTTGGTTTTCTTTGGCGGCTAAACCAAAGTCATACATCCGCACTGAGAGGAATTTCTCAAGGTTTTCATCATTAACTACAATCGGTGCAGCCTCTTTTTTCAAGAGCAAGAGTTTGACTACCTTACGGCAAATCTTACTAATCTCTCTTTCTAAAGAACGTACGCCCGCTTCACGTGTGTAATAACGAATCATTCCGCGTACAGCGCTCTCTTCAATCTTGAGCTCATCTTTTTTCAAACCATTGTTTTTGATTTGCTTAGGAATTAAATAATTCATCGCAATACTGGTCTTCTCATCTTCTGTATAACCGGCCAAGCGAATAATTTCCAGACGATCCAACAATGGCCCCGGAATATTTAAAGAGTTGGAGGTAGCCACAAACATGACATCTGATAGATCAAAGTCCACTTCTACATAGTGGTCCTGGAATGTATGGTTTTGCTCTGGGTCCAAAACCTCCAATAATGCACTCGCTGGATCTCCCCGGAAGTCCATGCCCATCTTATCCACTTCATCTAATAGGAATAATGGATTACGCACACCCACCTTGGTAAGACTAGACAAAATCTTGCCAGGCATCGAGCCAATATAAGTACGGCGATGACCGCGAATCTCAGATTCATCACGGACACCACCTAACGCCATGCGCACAAATTTTCTATTCGTAGCGCGAGCAATAGATTGCCCTAATGAAGTTTTACCAACTCCGGGAGGGCCTACCAGACAGAGAATTGGCGCCTTCACACGATCAACGCGTTGCTGAACCGCAAGATATTCCAGAATGCGCTCTTTAACTTTGTCTAAACCGAAATGATCTTCGTCCAATACTTTTTCAGCATTGGTAAGGTCATTATTAATCTTGGTTTTTTTCTTCCAGGGAAGGTTTACTAAGGTATCAATAAAATTGCGGATGACCGTAGCTTCAGCAGACATTGGTGACATCAACTTTAATTTCTTCAGCTCGGACTCGGCCTTTTTCAAAGCTTCTTTAGGCATGCGTGCTGCTTTGATCCGTTTCTCAAGCTCTTCGAGATCAGCCCCCTCTTCGCCTTCACCCAATTCTTTCTGAATAGCTTTCACTTGTTCGTTCAGGTAGTACTCGCGCTGACTCTTCTCCATCTGGCGCTTTACACGACCCCGAATACGTTTTTCAACTTGCAAAATATCAATTTCACTTTCGAGATCAGCCAAAAGACTTTCAAGTCGCTGAACGACATCCGTCATTTCCAATAAACGTTGTTTCTGCTCAAGCTTTACTGGTAAATGGGCGCAGATGGTATCAGCTAAACGGCTTGGGTCATCAATGCCACCAAGTGATGACAAAATTTCTTGCGGAACTTTTTTATTGAGTTTTACGTATTGATCAAACTGAGCCATGATAGCGCGACGCAGGGCTTCGGTTTCGTGCGCATCAATAGCATTCAACGCAGTAGGCGTAGCTTCGCAATTGAAGTAGCCCATGCTGTCTTCAATTTGGCTAACTTCAGCTCGCTGGACACCTTCAACTAACACCTTAACTGTGCCATCAGGAAGCTTGAGCATTTGCAAAATATTGGCAATGCAGCCAACTTCATAAAGATCTTCAATGCCAGGCTCATCCTTAGCAGCTGTTTTTTGGGCCACTAAAAGGACATTTTTGCCTGTCTCCATGGCAGCTTCTAGGGCTTTAATAGACTTAGGGCGTCCCACAAATAAAGGGATCACCATATGAGGGAACACAACTACATCCCGTAATGGGAGTAAAGGTAGTTGAATCGGTTCAGAGGGTAGTAATAAGTGGCCAGGCATAGGGCAATTCCTCCAAAGTAATCATTCCTCAAGTGTCTTTATCTAGTGTTATTAGAAGCAATAGCCACTAAATACAGACATTATTCTTGAGTAGCATACTACCTATATGGGTAGCTCTTTGGAAAATTCAAGGGGAAAAAGTGCAAAAAAGGGGCAAATATGCCCCATAAATAGCGAAAACCCTGACAAATTAGGCTTTTTTGCTTAAATCTGCCTGTTCTGGATCTTGTTTATAGACTAGCAACGGTTTTCCACCCTCTCCAATGCTACTTTCATCGATTACTACCTTCTGTACATTCTTCAATGACGGTAAGTCATACATGACGTCCATTAAAGAGCCTTCAAGGATAGATCTGAGGCCACGAGCGCCGGTTTTACGGGCAATCGCTTTCTTGGCAATAGCAGATAAAGCAGCAACTCTGACTTCTAACTCAGCACCTTCCATAGTCAGCAAGGCTTGATACTGCTTCACTAGGGCATTTTTAGGTTCAGTAAGGATCTGAATGAGTGCTTCCTCATCCAACTGCGCAAGCGTTGCTACAACCGGTAAACGGCCAATTAATTCAGGAATCAATCCGAACTTAATTAAATCCTCTGGCTCGACTTCGATCAAGAGATCACTTACTCCACGATCATCTTTACCGGGAACAGTTGCATTAAAACCAATACCAGTCTTCGCGGTACGTTGCTGAATGACTTTTTCAAGACCATCAAAAGCACCACCACAAATGAACAAAATATTCGTGGTATCCACCTGCAAGAAATCTTGATTTGGGTGCTTTCGTCCGCCTTGGGGTGGAACAGAGGCCATAGTGCCCTCTACCAACTTCAGTAAGGCCTGTTGGACGCCCTCACCAGAGACATCGCGAGTGATTGAAGGGTTATCAGACTTACGTGAAATTTTATCAATCTCATCGATGTAGACAATACCCCGCTGCGCTTTTTCTACGTTGTAGTCACACGCTTGTAGCAACTTTTGAATAATGTTTTCTACATCTTCACCAACATAACCGGCTTCAGTTAATGTTGTTGCATCTGCCATCACGAATGGCACATCCAACATCCTTGCCAGTGTTTGCGCTAAAAGCGTTTTGCCTGAACCAGTCGGTCCAATCAATAAAATATTGCTCTTTGCCAACTCCACACCATCAACCATTGCCTTAGCAGGTAGCTTTGATTCTTTTTTGACGGCAGCTTCAACTGGCTTGCCATCTTTATCCAGCTTTTCTTTTTTAGGCTTTGGTAAATATTGCAGGCGCTTGTAATGGTTATATACAGCAACCGCTAGAGTCTTCTTAGCATGGTCTTGACCAATCACATACTGATCCAGGTTTTCTCTGATCTCATGCGGTGTTGGTAAAGCATTATCGCCCTCTTCCTTCGGCAACTTCGCAATTTCTTCTTGAATGATGTCAGTACAAAGATCAATACATTCATCACAAATAAACACCGATGGCCCAGCGATCAGCTTTCTCACCTCATGCTGGCTTTTTCCACAGAAAGAGCAATATAGAACTTTGTCAGATGAATTAGGGGTATTTGAATCGCTCAAGATATGGACTTAGTAATGATTATTTAGGGACGCTTATCGATTACTTTGTCGATCAGGCCGTAATCACGAGCCTGCTCTGCTGACATAAAGTTATCGCGATCAGTGTCTTTAGCAATAGTTTCAATGGACTGGCCAGTGCGGTCTGCCAAGATTTTATTGAGACGTTCACGCAAATAAAGAATTTCGCGCGCCTGAATTTCGATATCCGAAGCTTGACCACGCGCTCCACCCAAAGGCTGATGAATCATGACGCGTGAATTTGGTAGCGCATAACGCTTCCCTTTTTCACCTGCGCACAATAAGAATGCGCCCATACTAGCAGCCATACCCATACATAAAGTACTGACATGCGGCTTAATGAATTGCATGGTGTCATAAATTGCTAAGCCTGCAGATACTGAGCCGCCAGGTGAATTGATATAAAGAGAGATTTCTTTATCTGGATTCTCGCTTTCGAGGAACAACAACTGAGCAATCACCAAATTGGCTGTTTGATCATTGACCTCTCCAACCAAGAAAACAACACGTTCTCTTAATAGACGGGAATAAATGTCGTAAGCGCGCTCACCTCGTCCAGAGGTTTCAATCACCATTGGAACCAAACCCAAGCCTCTAGGCTCTATGTTTTCAGACTGAAAATGGTTCTGGTTCATTGATGAAGGTCCTCTTTAGGTAGATTGATAGCTGCTTAGACTTAGTTTAGCTTGCTTAGCTCTTCAAAGCTTATCGCCTTATCGCTTACTTTGGCAAGTGATGTGAAATGTTTGATCACATTATCTTCCAGCACTAAGTTTTCGATATCTTTAAGGCGGCTTGGGTTGCTATAGAACCAACGGACTACTTCTTTCGGATCTTCGTAGGTCGCAGCTTGCTCATCGATTTCTGCCTTGATTTGATCGGCAGTAACAGCCAGGTTGTGCTTTTTCACCAACTCACTCAAAATCAAACCTAAACGAACGCGCTTATTAGCTTGTTCGGCAAACAATTCTGCAGGAATTGGTGCGTCTTTTGCATTCGGAACACCGCGCTGCATCAAATCTTGACGGGCACCTTCAACCATTCGCTCTTGTTCAGATGCAACTAAAGATTTAGGAACATCAAGTTCGCACAATGTATTGAGCTTTTCCATCACTTCATTTTTCAATAAAGATGTAATGCGACGCTTCACTTCGCGAACTAAGTTTTCTTTTACTTCTTCGCGCATTTTTGCAACACCTTCAGTAACACCCATCGATAATGCGAACGCATCATCAACTGCTGGCAAATGCCCCCAGTTCACTGATTTAACAGTGATAGTGAACTCCGCTGTTTTGCCAGCCACATCTTTGCCGTGGTAGTCAGCTGGAAAGCTTAAGGGGAATGATTTGCTCTCGCCTGGTTTAAGACCTAAGGTAGCTGCTTCGAATTCAGGCAACATACGACCCTCACCCAAAACATACTCAAAGTTTTCTGCCTTACCCCCAGTAAACTCTACGCCATCGATCTTGCCAACAAAATCAATCACAACTTGATCGCCACTTTGGGCTGCAGTATTCGAGCCGCCATCACCATGGGCACCGGCTTCGCCGCGTGGATGGTAATGAACTTGCTGCTTACGCAGTACCTCTAATGCGCGGTCAATTTCTGCTTCGCCAATATCTGTACTGTACTTAGTCACTTCAGCTTGTGATAAGTCGCCAATCTTTACTTCAGGGAGTACTTCAAAGAATGCATCAAAAACAATCATGTCTGCGTCGAGTTCACTCTTTGGCTCAAGACGGGGTTGGCCAGCTAGCGCGATCCCTTCTTTTTTGCTCAACTCGTAAAACAATTCAGAGGCTTTGTCGAATTGAAGCTCAAAATCGACTTGCATGCCGTACTGCTTCTCAACCATATTCTTCGGCACTTTGCCTGGGCGAAAACCAGCCACTTTCATGGTCTTGCCAACTTGAGCTAAACGGGCTTCACGCGCTTTTACCAAATCGGCACGAGCGAATTCCAAAGTCATTTTGCGGTCTAACGAACCTAAATTTTCTATCTGCACAGCCATTCTCGTCTCTTAATTGAAATCAGGGTATGTGAAGTCCAAGCCAAGTAGCAATCTTGTGGTGCGAGGAGGGGGACTCGAACCCCCACACCATTTCTGGCGTCAGGACCTAAACCTGGTGCGTCTACCAATTTCGCCATCCTCGCGATATCCGCAAACACTGCCGAGCTTAAGACTTCACTCTAAAGACCGTAATTCTACAATGCTTGGGCTTTTAGAGCTTCTTTTAGGCCTTGTAGAGCAAAGCCACAGCGTGAACGGCCACGCCCTCACCCCGCCCCAGGTGCCCCAAGGATTCATTGGTTTTGGCCTTCAGGTTCACATGGCTTGGGGTAACAGCCAAATCAGCCGCAATATTGCGCACCATTTCAGGCAAGAAATCAGCCAATTTCGGTTTTTGGCAAATGATGGTGGCGTCTACGTTTCCAATCTGAAAACCTGCCGCCTGGACCTTTTGCAGGGCTGCTCTCAATAAGATCCTACTATCCATACCCTTAAATTCAGGGTCAGTATCGGGGAATAACTGCCCAATATCGTTCAATCCTGCAGCACCCAACAAGGCATCTGTTAGCGCGTGCAACAGCACATCAGCATCCGAATGACCTAATAAGCCCTTTTCATAAGGCACATGCACGCCGCCCAAAATAAGCTTACGGTCGACTACCAAAGCATGCACATCGTAACCTTGACCAATACGGAATTGCGGAATGTGGGGGTTACTTTGCGTCATATAGGGTTCTTCATTTATTTAGCGCTAGATTTAAGAAGCAATTGCATTAATTCCCAATCGGCTGGATGAGTCACCTTGAAGTTTCGCGTTGCGCCTTCAATTAACATCGGCTTTGCTCCAGCCAATTCCATTGCGCTTGCCTCATCGGTAACATCCGCCTCTAGTCGAATCGCATCTTCCAAGGCGGCGTGTAAATTCTTTAGTCCAAACATTTGTGGTGTTTGAGCCAACCACAAATGTTCACGTGGAATCGTTTTTTCTGAGTGAGGTACATTACCAGCAATCACAGAATCCAGATCTGCCTGTTTCAAGGTATCAGCCAAGGGAATCGCCAACAAACCCCCTGAAGGTGATCCTTGCACTGAGTCAATCAATTGTTGGATTAAGGCGGGTGTAATCCCAGGCCTTGCAGCATCATGCACCAAGACCCAGTCATCCGCTGAAATGCCAGCCTTTAATAAAGCGCCAAGAGTATTTTTGACGGTCTCTTGACGTGTAGTTCCACCAGTAGGTAGAAAATGAATTGGCTTATCTCCAGTAGCGAGACTCTTCAATATGGGGTTATCGATAAAACCGGGCGCTACCCCAACCCAGATCGACTCAATTTGGGGTGAATTTATAAAAGCTTCCAAAGCGTAAGCCAGCATCGGCTTGCCAGCCAACTGCTGGAACTGCTTCGGCAACTCACCACCAAGACGAGATCCGGTGCCAGCCGTTGGCAACAAAGCATGACATTTTTTGGTGGTTTGATTTCCTGAGCCCATGCCTGATTCTATAATGAGCACAGATGTCTGATGCATTAAATCTAGTACCCCCCATACCTGCACCGCGGGCTGGGCAGCGCTTTACCTTTTCAGGCCTAGTGGGTTCCGCAGATGCCGCCCTCATAGCACAAACAGCGTTACGCTATCGCAACGATTTTTCCGTCATGGTGATCTTTTGCGCACAAGCTCAAGAGGCCCAACGCCTTCTAGAAGAAATCCCCGCTTTTGGACCTCAATTAAAAACCCGCCTATTGCCAGACTGGGAGATTCTTCCGTACGACCATTTTTCCCCGCATCAAGACCTAGTCTCTGAACGCTTAGCTACGCTTTATGAATTACTAAATGGTAGTTGCGACATTGTCTTAGTGCCTGTTACAACCGCATTGCAAAGACTAGGACCACCCAATTTTTTATCTGGCCATACTTTTTTCTTTAGGCAGGGCGACAAACTCAATGAGGCTGCGTTAAAACTGCAGCTTCAACAGGCTGGCTATGATCCCGTTAGCGCTGTTATGCGTCCTGGTGAGTACAGCATCCGTGGCGGTCTCATCGATTTGTTTCCGATGGGTTCTAATCTTCCTTATCGTCTGGATTTATTTGGAGATGAGATAGAGCAAATCAGAGCTTTTGATCCTGATACCCAAAGAAGTCTATATCCAGTCAAAGAAGTTCGACTGCTTCCAGGTCATGAATTTCCTTTTAACGATGCAGCCCGAACCGCCTTTAGAGGCCGATGGCGCGAAGTCTTTGAAGGGGATCCTACACGCTGCTCCATCTATAAAGATGCCAATTTAGGCATACCTAGCGCGGGTATTGAGTCTTATTTACCCATGTTTTTTGAAGAGCAATCAAGCGTATTTGACTACTTCCCCAGATCAGGTGACCCTGTATGGATAGTAAGTACTGGCAATATCGAAGAAACAATTAAAAGTTTTTGGAAAGATACGCTTTCGCGCTACGAATTTTTAAAGCATGATCTTGATAGACCGATTCTTCCTCCCAAAGAATTATTTCTGGATGTAGATGAATTCTTTTCAATAGCAAAACCGCACGCACGCTTAGCATTAGAAAAAGAGACTCATCAGGTCGCGCAATTCTTATCAGTCCCAGATATTGCCGTCCATCGACGCGATACAGACCCGATCAATCGTCTGCGCACACTGGTAGCACAAGACAAAACTCGCATCCTCATTTGCAGTGACAGTCCTGGACGCAAAGAATCGATACGTCAACTGCTAGAGGAAAGTAATGCCGTTGTTGGTCAGGATGGCAAGCCCCTTTATCCATTAAAGCCAGAAGGTTTTGAAACCGTTGCCGACTTTATCAAAAGCGATTCTCCGTTTGGCCTCGTAACTGCCCCGCTATTTAATGGCTTCGCTTGGCCTGCACAGAATTTAGTACTGGTGACGGAAGCCGAACTATTCACCACAACCGCAAGACAAAGGCGTAAAGGCAAAGGGTCTGAAACAGCTGATCCAGACATGTTATTTAAGGACCTCTCGGAACTTAAAATTGGAGATCCAGTGGTGCACGCAGAACATGGCATTGGACGATACCAAGGCTTAATACTGTTGAACTTGGCTGCTCCCAAAGAGGCCCCCATCTTTGAGGAGTTCTTACACCTCCAATACGCGCGCGACGCCACTCTTTACGTTCCAGTGCAGCAACTGCAAATGGTGACACGTTACGCAGGTTCTGATCCAGATTCAGCACCATTGCACCAACTGGGCTCTGGTCAATGGGACAAAGCGAAACGCAAAGCAGCTCAGCAGATTCGGGATACAGCAGCAGAGCTTTTGGGCTTATACGCTGCCAGAGCGATTCGCAAAGGTCACGCATTTGAATTCTCAGCTCATGATTACGCTGCTTTTGCCGAAAGTTTTGGCTTCGAAGAAACACCAGATCAAGCCAATGCGATTGCGGCCGTGATTGGTGATATGACGAGCGGCAACCCGATGGATCGCTTGGTATGTGGCGATGTAGGCTTTGGTAAAACCGAGGTCGCACTCAGAGCTAGCTTTGTTGCAGTCATGGGCGGCAAACAAGTTGCCATCCTCGCTCCAACAACGCTTCTTGCCGAGCAACACGTTGCTACCTGGAAAGATCGTTTTGCCGATTGGCCGGTTCGCATTGTCGAACTCTCGCGCTTCAAAACTACTAAAGAAATTAATACGGCCCTAGAGGCAATCGCCAAGGGCGATGCCGACATCATTATTGGAACGCATAAGCTTCTTTCCAAAGAGACCCAGTTTGCTAACTTAGGATTAGTGATTGTCGATGAGGAGCATCGTTTTGGTGTGCGGCAGAAAGATGCTTTGAAAGCATTGCGCGCCGAAGTCGATATCCTGACCCTAACCGCCACACCTATCCCAAGAACGCTGGGTATGGCTATGGAAGGCTTGCGTGAGTTCTCCATCATTGCTACAGCACCACAGAAACGTTTAGCTATAAAAACATTTGTGAGACGTGAAGGTGATGGGGTAATACGTGAAGCAGTTCTTCGTGAAATCAAGCGTGGTGGCCAAGTCTACTTCTTGCACAATGAAGTAGAAACAATTGAAAACCGTAAGCATGCATTACAAGAACTCATTCCAGAGGCACGCATTAGTGTTGCTCATGGCCAAATGCATGAACGTGAACTGGAATCGGTGATGCGTGATTTTGTTTCTCAGCGCACCAATATTCTCTTGTGTACCACTATTATTGAAACCGGAATTGACGTACCCACGGCCAACACCATCATCATGCACCGTGCGGATAAATTCGGATTAGCTCAGTTGCATCAGCTACGAGGCCGGGTTGGACGCTCACATCACCAAGCATATGCCTATTTACTTGTACCTGATCCTGAGGCTCTTAGTAAACAAGCGCAATTGCGTTTAAATGCCATTCAAGCAATGGAAGAATTGGGCTCAGGCTTTTACCTGGCCATGCATGATCTTGAGATACGTGGCGCAGGCGAAGTGCTCGGCGACAAACAGTCGGGCGAGATCCACGAAATTGGTTTTCAGCTTTATACCGAAATGCTCAATCGTGCAGTTAAAGCACTACGCAGTGGCAAAGAACCCGATTTGCTATCACCCCTGCAGGCAACAACGGATGTCAACCTGGGAGTGCCTGCCCTATTGCCAGAGGATTACTGCCCTGATGTTCATGAACGGCTTTCTTTATATAAGCGTTTTGCGGGAACGAATGATTTCTCTGAACTGATGGGTTTACGAGAAGAACTGGTGGACCGTTTTGGTGACTTGCCTGATCAAGCCAAATCGTTTTATGAAACCCATCGTCTTCGCCTAGAAATGACTGGTTTTGGAATTAAAAAGATTGATGCCACCCCCGCATCCATCCAGATTCAATTTATCCCCAACCCACCCATTGACCCACTTAAAATTATTCAATTAATTCAGAGCTCCAAACATATACAACTGAATGGTCAAGATAAGTTAAAGGTCATGCCACAAAAAGACCGTGAATTTGAAAAATTAGAGCAACGCTTAGACGCTATTCGGCAGATCTTGCGTAGACTCAACGAATCAGCGGTGCTGAGCCCTGCTAAAGCCCATTGATCGTTCCCCAGTATGATTAAGCCATGCCAAACTATCAGACCCTAGTAGCCCTTTCTCAAGAGCCTATTTCTGAAAAGCTCGTCTTTGAATTAAAAGATCAAGCTATTCAGCTTGGAGTCACCTTACAGAGCGTTGGTGGACAAATCTCCAACGGCACTTACCATTCTGAGCGTTGGCAAGCAGATCGGCATTTAGATATTTCTCAAAGAGAACAATTACGCAGCATTGCTGGCCGCTTTAATGCTGATTTATGCTTTTTACGAGCAGACCTAGAAATAAATAAGATTCGGGTTCTGGCAATGGATATGGATTCCACTTTGATCAATATCGAGTGTATTGATGAGATTGCCGATTTCACTGGCAAAAAGGCTGCGGTCGCAGAAATTACGGAAGCAACGATGCGCGGCGAAATTAAAGACTTCAAAGAGAGCTTGCGAAGACGCGTAGCGCTTCTTGAGGGTATATCTGCAGATTCGCTTGAAGCGGTTTATAAAGAACGACTCAGACCTAATCCCGGTGCCGCAGAGCTCATAGCTGGCGCGCATCAACGTGGAATATATACCTTATTAGTATCTGGAGGCTTTACCTTCTTTACCGAGAAGTTACGTGAGCAGCTAGGATTCAAACAGACACAAGCTAACACCCTAGAAATTATTAACGGCAAACTTACCGGGAAAGTCCTTGGGGATATTGTGGATGGGATTGCTAAAGCTGCTTTTCTAGATGATGCTTGTCGCAAATTAGGTTGTTCAAAAGCCAATTCCATCACCATGGGCGATGGTGCCAACGATCTCATCATGATGAATGGATCAGGCATTAGTGTGGCATACAAAGCCAAACCTGTTGTTAAAGAAAAAGCCGATGCGGCTTTTGACCGAGTCGGCTTGGATGCTGCCTTACTGCTGATCCCTTAAGTTTTAACTCAAGAGATCGCTGGTAAATATTTGCTCAAATCTATCGAATTAGAGGCGCTCGAAGATAGTCGCAATACCTTGGCCACCACCAATACACATTGTTACTAGGGCATATTTACCTTGGACACGATGTAGCTCATGGATAGCTTTAGTTGCAATAGCTGCTCCAGAACAACCAATTGGGTGACCCAAAGCGATTGCTCCACCGTTCACGTTGGTTTTTGCTGGATCTAAACCCAAACCTTTAGTGACCGCCAATGCTTGTGCTGCGAATGCTTCATTAGATTCGATCACATCCATTTGATCTAACTTCAAACCAGCACGCTCTAAAGCAATCTTGGTTGCAGGAATCGGGCCTTCACCCATGATGTGATTCGGAACGCCAGCCACAGCGTAGGAAACCAAACGGGCGATTGGCTTATGACCGGCTTTCTTCGCAGTTTCTGCGTCAGCCAAGACAAAGAATGCTGCACCATCGTTAATGCCAGATGCATTACCAGCAGTCACTGAGCCGCCTTCTTTCTTGAACACAGCCTTCATCTTGCCCAGAGTTTCCATCGTGGTCTCTGGCTTGCAATGCTCATCGGTATCAAAAACGATATCGCCCTTACGAGTCTTAATCGTAATTGGCACGATTTGGGATTTAAAGCGACCTTCTTTAATTGCATGAGCAGCGCGACGATGAGACTCTACGGCGAGGGCATCTTGGTCTTCCCGTGTGAGCTTCCATTTTTCAACGAGGTTCTCAGCAGTGACACCCATATGTCCAACACCAAATGGATCAGTTAGGACGGCAACCATGAGATCAAGCATTTTGGTATCACCCATCCGTGCACCACTGCGCATCGCTGGTGAGCCGTACATACCGCGTGACATCACTTCAACGCCACCACCAATACCATAGTCGCAATCGCCGAGCATGATTTGTTGAGCGGTTGTCACAATTGCTTGCAAGCCTGAACTACACAAACGGTTTAAGGCCATGGCAACCGATTCCATTGGCAATCCAGCCTGTATTGAAGCTACACGAGCTACATAGGCATAGCGACTATCTGTTGGAATAGTATTACCAACAGTAACGTAATTAATGAGTGCTGGATCAACACCAGAGCGGGCAACCGCTTCTTTCATGACGATTCCGCCGAGCTCTGAAGGCTCAAAGCTACTGAGGGCACCATTAAAGGTACCAATTGCGGAACGTACTGCACTTAAAACCACGACATCACGACTCATATTAATCCCCTTAGCTTGGCCTATAAATTAGGCTGAGTTTTACTAAATATCTACTTCAATCAGAAATTCAACTATCAATTTTGTTGCATTCGTCAAGTTTCGGCTATTAGGTCATGCCCTTGGGAGCTAATGACCGTTGCCCGGATAATTTCCCCTGCCCGATAACGTTTTGAGGGTTTGCTGGGGGGTAAAACCCTTACCAAACCATCAATTTCAGGGGCATCCCCAATGCTTCGGCCAATGCCACCCGATTCATCAACCCGATCAATGATGACTTGGATTCGTTTGCCTACTTTTTTAGCAAGTCGCTTAACCGAGATTTCTTCTGCTTTTCTCATAAAACGTGCACGTCGTTCTTCACGAATGGCATCTGGAACAGGATTCGCTAGCTGGTTTGCGGTAGCACCTTCAACCGGAGAGTAAGCAAAGCAACCAGCGCGATCAATCTGAGCCTCATCTAAGAAGTTCAGCAAATACTCGAATTCATCTTCTGTCTCACCGGGAAACCCCGCAATAAAAGTACTACGTATAACCAAGTCGGGACAAGCATCTCTCCAAGCCAAAATGCGCTCTACATTTTTTTCACCACTTGCAGGGCGCTTCATTCTTTTGAGAACATCAGGATGTGCATGTTGCAATGGAATATCTAAATACGGTAATACTCCATAGCCATGTTCAGAAAATTCAGCCATCAAAGGCAGGATATCGTCTACATGCGGATAAGGATAGACATAATGCAGTCGCACCCAAGCTTGATATTCGCGTGCAATTTGATTTAAGGCATTCACTAAATCAAACATGCGCGTTTTGACTGGCTTCCCATCCCAAAACCCGGTGCGGTATTGAATATCTACTCCGTAAGCACTTGTATCCTGAGAGACCACTAGCAATTCTTTAACACCAGATTCAAATAATCTTTTAGCCTCTAAGAGCACCTCACCAATTGGCCTAGACACAAGATCACCACGCATACTTGGAATGATACAAAACGTGCAGCGGTGGTTACAGCCTTCTGAGATCTTTAAGTAAGCGTAGTGCTTTGGTGTGAGTTTGACGCCAGCTGGAGGGACTAAATCAGTAAAGGGGTCATGCGGCTTAGGGAGGTGCAGGTGAATCACCTGCATTACTTCTGCAGTCGCATGGGGGCCTGTAACTGCGAGGACTTTTGGGTGAATGCTTCGAATAAGATCGGTACCATCAGCGTTTTTTCTGGCTCCCAAGCAACCAGTAACGATGACCTTGCCATTTTCTGCAAGCGCTTCACCGATTGCAGCAAGACTTTCTTCTACGGCAGAATCAATGAAGCCACAGGTATTAACAACGACGAGATCTGCGCCAGAATAATCTTTAGCAGTCTCATAGCCTTCAGCACTTAATTGCGTCAGAATAAGCTCAGAGTCTACTAATGCCTTAGGGCACCCTAAGGATACAAAACCAATTTTTCCAGCCACAACTATTCTTTTTCGGTTTTATTTGGCTGTGGAGTAAATGGAAATTTGCCAAACAGATTTTGTGAGCCTTGCATTTGCTCTTGCATTTTCACAAACAAATCTTTGCTTTGTTCCATGTAATTTCCCATCAATCCTTGCATTAAAGGATTTTGAATGTTGAGCATTTGTGACCAAGCCTCTGGTGTGCTTCCAGCACCGAGGCCTTTTGATTGATCTCCCAATTTATGATGGATATCAACAAACGACTGCATTGTCTTTTCGAGATAATTTCCCATCAAGCCTTGCATGGAGTTGCCATAGAAGCGAATGATTTGTGAAAGCATCTGGGATGAAAATACTGGTGAGCCACCAGCCTCTTCTTCCAGAATAATTTGTAACAAAATATTGCGCGTGAGATCTTCGTCAGTCTTAGCATCGATCACCTTGAAAACCTCATTGGCCATAACCAAGCCCTTGATGTCAGACAAAGTGACATAGGTGCTAGTTTGGGTATCGTAAAGACGACGATTCGGATATTTCTTGATGAGACGGTCTTCACCAACTCTTTTTGTACGGGCAACCATTTTTTCCTTACTGAATACTGCAACGCAACATCAGCCTAGTTTATCTCTAGTTTGAACAAAAGGTAAATAAGCTGTGTTGCGCTTTACTAACTATTCTATAAATGCTGCACTGCAGTATTAACCAGTGTGAATACCACCATTCAATGAGAAATCAGCGCCAGTCGCATAACCACCATCATCAGAGGCGATCCAGCAGCAGATGGAAGCAATCTCATCAGGAGTTCCCAAACGTTTCACAGGAATACCAGACACAATTTTCTCCAGGACATCCTCACGAATGGCTTTAACCATATCAGTACCGATATAACCAGGTGAAACGGTATTGACGGTGATGCCCTTTGTGGCCACTTCTTGCGCCAAAGCCATCGTAAAGCCATGCAGACCCGCTTTAGCGGTTGAATAGTTGGATTGACCAAACTGCCCTTTTTGACCATTGACAGAGGAAATATTGATAATTCGACCCCAGTTGTTTTCAACCAT
>CAIMPQ010000150.1 GCA_903843315.1 uncultured beta proteobacterium | reverse complement strand
CCATTGACCGGGATAGTCGTTTAATTGAATACGGGTCAATACATTATTGGCCCCTATGTTATTTACAGATCTTGGTTTATCAGAACCCATTCTTCGCGCTATTGCAGAAGAAGGCTACACCAGCCCTACCCCAATTCAAGCGAAGTCGATTCCTGCCGTCTTAAAAGGTGGCGACTTATTAGCTGCTGCACAAACAGGCACCGGCAAAACGGCTGGCTTTACCCTTCCAATCTTGCAGCGTCTCAGTACGACTAAAGCAAGTTCAGGTAAACGTCTATTACGCGCATTAATTCTGACACCGACCCGCGAACTGGCAGCACAAGTTCAAGAGTCTGTTGTTACTTATGGAAAGTACACTGGCTTAAAGTCTACCGTGATCTTTGGTGGTGTTGGCGCCAATCCCCAAATCAAAGCCATTGCTGCCGGCTTAGATATTTTGGTTGCCACTCCAGGACGCTTATTAGATTTAATGTCACAAAAGTGTGTTTCCTTAAGTGATATCGAAATCTTAGTATTAGACGAAGCGGATCGTATGCTTGACATGGGATTCTTACGTGACATCAAAAAGATCTTGGCAGCACTGCCTAAGAAACGTCAGAACCTCTTGTTCTCAGCCACTTTCTCAACTGAGATTAAACAGTTGGCTGATGGTTTATTAAATGCCCCAGAACTGATTGAAGTGGCACGCAGCAATAGCGCTAACGAGGCTATTGCTCAGCTGATTCACCCAGTTGATAGAACTAAGAAGCATCCTTTATTAGCCCATTTGATCCAGAGTAATGATTGGAAACAGGTATTGGTTTTCACGCGCACTAAACACGGTGCTAATAAGTTAGTTACGCAATTGGAAAAAGATGGCATCACCAGCATGGCAATCCATGGCAACAAAAGCCAAACCGCTCGCACTAAAGCTTTGGCAGACTTTAAAGCTGGAAAACTCACCGTATTAGTGGCAACAGACATTGCAGCTCGTGGTATCGATATTGATCAACTACCCCATGTAGTGAACTATGACTTGCCGAATGTTTCAGAAGACTATGTTCACCGTATCGGCCGAACTGGTCGCGCTGGATCCAATGGTGTTGCCGTATCACTGGTTTGCGTTGATGAACATCAAATGCTGAGAGATATTGAGAAGTTGATCAAGCAAAAGCTTCCGCAAGAAGTCATCGCAGGATTTGAACCTGATCCAAACGCAGTTGCACAACCCATTCAGTTGCGTAGTCAACAGCACCAGCAGTCCAGAAAGCCGAAAACCGCAGGTTCAGGTAATGCAGGGGCTAGCCGTGCGCCTGCGAAGAAGGCTCCAGCAAAGCGTGGGAGCCCACCAAAGAGAAGCTTTAATAAATAAACCAGTTAGTAAAATTTCGTTTTATTTTTTATATTAATAAATCACCATTTAGAAAACCCAAATGACTATTACCCGTCGCTCTGCTATTAAAACAATCATTGGGACTTTTGCTCTTCCAGTCTTGAGTCCAATTTCAGTGGCTTTAGCCCAAGCATCACCAGAGTGGCTTACTTATGAAATTGTGACTGAGGTCAATTTAGAGTCTCCAAATGGCACTGCCGAAACTTGGATTCCGTTGCCGCTGGTTTTAGATACTGACTACTTTAAAACTTTGGCAATCAGGTCCGAAGCAAGTGATCCAAAGGCGATGAATCAGATTTTCGAAACTCCAAATAAACAAGCTCGTATGCTTTGGACTAAGTGGGATAAATCAGCAACAAACCATAGCGTTAAAGTAGCCATTTTAGTAAGCACTCGTAATCGCAATCTCCAGTTAGCTTCTCCAAACCCTGCATTGAGGCTCTCGAAAGAAGAGCAACGCTTTTGGACTCGCGGTACAAAATACTTACCAACAGACGGCATCGTTAAAGCAAAAGGCCAAGAATGTATTGCCAGTCTGCCAGCTAATGCTACTGACGTAGATAAAGCCAAAGCAATTTATAACTGGGTGGTCGATAACACCCATCGGAACCCCAAAACCCGTGGATGTGGCCAAGGCGATGTCAAACTCATGTTAGAAACCAATAATCTTGGTGGTAAATGCGCAGATATTAATGCGGTGTTTGTAGCCCTTGCTCGCTCTGTTGGACTAGCCGCTCGGGATGTTTACGGCATCCGTATTGCCGACTCTGCCCGCGGCTATAAGAGTTTAGGTAAGTCAGGGGACATCACTAAGGCGCAACATTGCCGCGCTGAGTTCTATGCCTCCGGTTATGGCTGGGTACCTGTTGATCCAGCAGACGTACGTAAAGTGATCCTTGAAGAAACTGGTGGCCTTGCAGTCACCGATCCAAAAGTAATCGCCATTCGTGATTACTTGTTCGGCAATTGGGAGATGAACTGGATGGCCTATAACTATGATCATGATCTTGCCCTTCCTGGATCTGCTTTGGGCAAAAAAGGGGACATTCCATTCTTGATGTATCCGCAAGCAGAGAATACTGAAGGTCGTTTTGACTCTCTTGATCCAGACAACTTCAAGTACAAGATTACCAGCCGTCGCATCGGATAATTTTCAGATTGAATTGATTTAACCATGCCTATGTATTTGAAAAAGTCAGCACTAGGCCTCGTTCTTAGGCTAGCTTTTTTCTTGCTAGCGATCTTCTGCAGTAGCGCTTATGCTGAATGGCGACCAGCATCAACAGTGGGCCTCACGCAAGCCCCCGCCCTACAACTCAACAACTTAACCGGTAAGGCCATCGACATTAATGCCTATAAAGGCAAAGTAGTCATCGTGAATTTTTGGGCTAGCTGGTGTGAACCGTGCCGCGAAGAATTTGGTGAGTTAATTGAACTACAAGAGCAATATGGCTCAAAAGGACTAATAGTGCTAGCAGTTAATCTTGCAGAAATGAAGCCTCGCATAATTCAATTTCTGAAAGGCAATGGCATTCCAGAGAATAGCCTTGAGATTCTGCTCGATCGTAACAGCGTAATTTATAAGTCTTGGAGAGCGCGAGGTATTCCAACTACTTTCCTTGTTGGTAAAACAGGAAAAATTGAGGGTGTTTGGATTGGCGCCATTGAAAATGTCGATAGCAATATAGTTAAAGGCAAAATCGAAATGCTTTTGCAACAGTAAAGGCCAATTTTTCAAGCCACTTCTGATACTCTTCCACTATGAATACCCAAATAATCCCTACTGAACCCCGTCTTACATCCCTCTCTCATGGCGGGGGATGTGGTTGCAAAATTGCTCCAGGGGTTCTTTCTGAAATTCTCAAGAATGTTCCACAGTTGCCTTTCCCAAAAGAGTTGCTGATTGGCATCGAGACTTCAGACGATGCTGCTGTCTATCAAATTAATGAGTCTCAGGCAATCGTAGCGACTACAGATTTCTTCATGCCTATCGTGGATGATCCATTTGATTTTGGAAAAATTGCTGCAACCAATGCGATTAGCGATATCTATGCAATGGGTGGTACGCCCTTATTTGCATTAGCGCTGGTGGGTATGCCGATCAAGGTGCTATCCAATCAAACGATTGCGCGCATTCTAGAGGGTGGATCTGAAGCCTGTCGAAGTGCTGGTATTCCGATTGCTGGCGGTCATACGATTGATTCTGTTGAACCTATCTATGGTTTAGTAGCCATTGGTTTGGTTGATCCCAAGCGCGTCAAGAGTAACGCAAGTGCGCAACCTGGCGATGTGCT
>CAIMPQ010000149.1 GCA_903843315.1 uncultured beta proteobacterium | reverse complement strand
TTGATTTCGATAATTTCTGCATAGTCTGCATTTGCATCAGCTTTGAGAAGTTGTGGGTTTGCAATCCATGCTTCCATTGCTTTGATACGGCGACCTAGGGTGCGCTTATCTTCGTAACCATTTGCAATCATCCACTTCATTAAAGTGATATTCGATTGCATGTACTCGATGATGGGTTCTTTATTCAGGTGAACAGTACAGCCACCGGCAGAACGCTCTGCGGATGCATCGGATAATTCAAAAGCTTGTTCAACCTTTAGGTCAGGCAAACCTTCGATTTCTAAAATGCGTCCAGAAAAAATATTCTTCTTATTTTGCTTTTCAACAGTCAAGAGACCTTTTTTGATGGCATACAAAGGAATTGCATTAACCAAGTCACGCAATGTGATGCCGGGCTGCATTTTGCCTTTAAAGCGAACCAATACAGATTCAGGCATATCTAAAGGCATGACACCGGTTGCTGCTGCAAAGGCAACCAAGCCGGAACCAGCAGGGAAGGAGATGCCAATTGGGAAGCGTGTATGACTATCGCCACCGGTACCGCAGGTATCAGGCAACAGCAAGCGGTTTAACCAGCTGTGAATCACACCATCACCTGGGCGCAATGCGACACCGCCGCGATTGGTCATAAATGGGGGTAATTCGTGTTGAGTACGAATATCCACTGGCTTTGGATATGCAGAGGTGTGGCAGAACGACTGCATCACTAAATCTGCAGAAAAGCCCAGGCAAGCCAAGTCTTTCAGTTCATCACGCGTCATTGGGCCAGTAGTATCTTGTGACCCTACGGTAGTCATGTGTGGCTCACAGTAAGTACCAGGGCGTACACCTTGACCTTCGGGTAAGCCACATGCGCGTCCGACCATCTTTTGAGCCAAGCTGAAACCTTTTTTGTTATCGGTAGGATTAACAGGTAGGCGGAACTCGGTAGAAGCAGGTAAACCTAATGCTGCACGAGCTTTAGCAGTCAATCCGCGGCCAATAATCAATGGGATACGGCCACCAGCACGTACTTCATCCAAAATAACTGGTGATTTTAGTGAGAAGCTGGTGATCTCACTACCATTTTTAAATACTTTTCCTTCGTAGGGGCGCAATTCAATTTCATCGCCCATATTCATTTGGGAAACATCTAATTCAATTGGCAATGCCCCTGAATCTTCCATTGTGTTGAAAAAGATCGGAGCAATGTTGGTACCGAGACAAACACCGCCAAAGCGTTTATTTGGAACGAATGGAATATCTTGACCAGTCCACCACAATACCGAGTTGGTAGCAGACTTACGTGATGAGCCAGTTCCTACAACGTCACCAACGTAAGCAATTTGGTTACCTTTTTTCTGGAGGGCATCGATTTGTTTCATCGGACCGCGGACACCAGACTCATCAGGCTCAATACCAGGGCGTGGATTCTTGAGCATGATGGTTGCATGCAATGGAATATCTGGGCGACTCCAGGCATCAGGAGCAGGTGAGAGATCATCGGTATTGGTTTCGCCAGTAACTTTGAAAACAGTCAGCTTCATGCTTTCTGGAACAGCAGGGCGACTTGTAAACCATTCAGCATCAGCCCAGCTCTTCATTACTGCTTTAGCATTGGCATTGCCTTTTTCTGCTAACTCTTGAACATCGTTGAAGTAGTCAAACATCAAGAGTGTTTTCTTAAGGGCTTCGGCAGCAGCTGAACCACATTCGGCATCCGTTAAAAGTTCTACTAAGGGTTTGATGTTGTAACCGCCAAGCATAGTGCCCAATAACTCAGTGGCACGAATACGAGAAATTAAAGGGGATTTTTCTGTGCCCTTTGCAATAGTGTCTAAAAATTCTGCTTTTACTTTGGCCGCTTCGTCTACACCTGCAGGTACGCGATTGGTAATGAGTTCAAGCAGCTCTGCATCTTTTCCGGCTGGAGGGCTTTTTAGCAATTTCACTAATTCAGCGGTTTGATCCTTGGTTAATGGCAGGGCTGGAATACCAAGAGCTGCGCGTTCTGCAACGAGGGCGTTGTAGGCTTCTAACATTGTGTTTCCTATGAGGTAAAAGTGATCAACAGAAAGGCCAAACGGGAATTTTCACCCGATTATGTAAATTATAGTTACTAATTTAAGTCTTATATAAGAGTTTAAACCCTAAAATTTCGTCAAAATCCTTGAAAAACAGTGAAATACCCCGTTTTTTATAGAAATGAGGGGCTTAAAGACCAAATTGAGGGATAAAAACTAAATCACCTGTTCTTCCTTTAAGGCCCAAACCAGAGCTACCACCCAACCTATTAAAGACCAGCCCAAAAAGAGATTTATAGCAAAAATAGCCCCTGTATTGGCACGTTTCTTATTAAATGCAATGGCAAATGGCAGGAAATAGAAAAGCGATAGGAGGGTAATGAGAATCGCAAATAGGAGGCGCATATATAGGAATTGGGGCTAAAAAAGTTCAATATTGAAGGATATGCAATAGGTATAACTGATTTTGAAATTTACTAGAAATTGGCGGCTATCGTTATAATTACTTTTTCCAACAGAGCATAAGCGATGACCAAATACGTTTTTGTCACTGGTGGTGTGGTTTCTTCCTTAGGGAAAGGAATCGCAGCTGCCTCGCTTGCCGCGATTCTCGAATCCCGCGGCCTGAAAGTCACCCTCCTAAAATTAGACCCTTATATCAACGTTGACCCGGGCACAATGAGCCCTCTGCAGCATGGCGAGGTTTTTGTTACTGAAGACGGTGCGGAAACAGATTTAGATTTAGGCCACTATGAGCGCTTCGTATCGGCAAAGATGCGCAAAAGCAATAACTTCACTACAGGTCAGATTTATGAATCTGTCATTAGTAAAGAGCGTCGCGGGGAATATCTAGGAAAGACTGTTCAAGTTATTCCACATATTACGAATGAAATTCAGGCTTTTGTTGAGCGTGGTGCTAAAGCTAGCCATGACGGTCATGCAGATGTTGCTATTTGCGAAATCGGCGGAACCGTTGGCGATATTGAATCACTCCCATTCTTAGAGGCCGCAAGGCAGATGAGCTTGCGTTTACCGCTACATAGCTGCGCCTTTGTCCATTTGACCTTGGTGCCTTATATCAGCAGTGCCGGCGAGCTGAAGACTAAGCCAACACAGCATTCTGTCCAGAAATTACGTGAGATTGGCATCATGCCAACGGTATTGTTATGCCGAGCTGATCGTCCTATTCCGGAAGATGAGCGCGCTAAGATTTCTCTGTTCTCCAATGTGCGTGAAGAGGCTGTGATCTCGGTGTGGGATGTAGATACGATTTACAAAATACCAGAAATGCTACATGCCCAAGGTATGGATGATTTGATTTGCCGTGAGTTGGAAATCAAAGCGAAGCCGGCGGACCTTTCTGTATGGGCTAATTTAGTTTATGAGATGGCTAATCCCCAACATGAAGTCACTATTGGTATGGTCGGCAAGTATGTAGAGCTAACAGAATCTTATAAGTCCTTAATCGAAGCCTTGCGTCATGCCGGTATCCATACACACACTCGTGTCAATATCAATTACATCGATTCAGAAGTAATTGAAAAGGATGGTATCGATTGTTTGAAAACATTGGATGCCATTTTGGTACCAGGCGGCTTTGGTAAGCGTGGAACCGAGGGCAAGATTTCTGCGATTCGCTATGCTCGTGAAAATAATGTGCCTTATTTAGGAATTTGTTTGGGTATGCAGTTAGCGGTTATTGAGTTTGCACGTCATGTAGCCAATATTTCCAAGGCAAACAGCACTGAGTTTGATCAGCAGACTGAATATCCGGTAGTTGCGTTGATTACTGAATGGCTTGATCGGGAAGGTCGCGTAGAAATACGTACGAATAATTCTGATCTTGGTGGAACGATGCGCTTGGGATCACAGCGTTGCCCTGTAAAACCAGGAACAATGGCTCATCGTATATATGGTGCTGAAGTGAATGAGCGTCATCGCCATCGCTATGAGGTCAATAACACTTATGTACCAAAACTAGAGAATTCTGGTTTGATCATTTCAGCCAGAACTCCTAATGAGGAACTGCCTGAGATGATGGAGCTACCTCAAGCGATGCACCCTTGGTTTTTTGGTGTTCAATTTCATCCAGAGTTCACATCAACACCTCGAGATGGTCATCCCCTGTTCTCATCGTTCATCACTGCAGCGCTGACGCATCAAAACACCGCCTTGAAGCAGGTCGCTTAAGAGGATTTATGAGTACATTCAAACTGTGTGGTTTCGACGTTGGCCTAGATCAGCGCTTCTTTCTGATTGCTGGTCCATGTGTCATCGAGTCTGAGCAATCTGCAATTGATATTGCTGGTCAGTTAAAAGAAATTACTACAGCTCTGAAGATCCCCTTTATCTACAAGTCTTCATTTGATAAAGCCAATCGCTCTTCGGGAACGTCCTTCCGTGGCCTTGGCATGGAGAAGGGCTTGGAAATCCTGGCTAAAGTAAAAAAAGAAGTTGGCGTTCCAGTTCTGACCGATATTCATGACATTAGCGAGATTAAAGCGGTTGCTAAAGTGGTAGACGTGCTTCAGACCCCTGCATTTTTGTGTCGGCAAACGGATTTCATTCGTGCCTGCGCTCAGAGTGGTAAGCCGGTGAATTTTAAAAAAGGTCAATTCCTTTCGCCACACGAGATGCTTAATGTGATTGAGAAAGCGCGCGCTGCTGCGAAAGAAATGAATCTTCCAGATCAGTTTATGGTTTGTGAGCGTGGCGCTTCATTTGGATATAACAATTTGGTTTCGGACATGCGCAGTCTTGCCATTTTGCGTGAATCAAACGCACCTGTTGTTTTTGATGCCACCCATTCTGTTCAACTGCCTGGCGGGCAGGGCAATGCCAGCGGTGGTCAACGAGAATTTGTACCGGTATTAGCTCGTGCCGCAGTGGCCGTTGGTATTAGTGGACTGTTTATGGAGACTCATCCAGATCCTGCTAAGGCTCTTTCTGATGGTCCTAATGCAGTCCCGCTAGATCGCATGAAAGAATTACTCGAATCACTTGTAGCGATTGATTCCGTTGTAAAGGCATCTGATCAATTTTTAGAGAACAGTTTCAAGTCATAGTTGTTTAATCAACCCAATTTCATATTGTTTTAAGGAGAAGGTGCATGAGCGCCATTGTTGACATCATCGGTAGAGAAGTTCTAGATTCGCGCGGTAATCCAACAGTAGAGTGTGATGTATTACTCGAGTCTGGTGTGATGGGTCGCGCTGCAGTTCCTTCTGGCGCTTCCACTGGGTCGCGTGAGGCAATTGAATTGCGTGATGGCGATCAGTCCCGCTACCTGGGTAAAGGCGTTCTTAAAGCAGTTCAGAATATCAACGTTGAAATTGCAGAAACTATTCTTGGTTTAGATGCCAGTGAACAGGCCTTTTTAGACCATACGCTGATTGAGCTAGACGGCACCCATAACAAAGCACGTCTAGGGGCTAATGCAACCTTGGCAGTGTCTATGGCTGTTGCAAGAGCTGCTGCTGAAGAAGCTGGCCTGCCTTTGTATCGTTATTTTGGTGGCTCAGGTGGTATGCAATTACCAGTACCCATGATGAATATCGTAAATGGCGGTGCTCACGCTAACAACAGTTTAGATATTCAAGAATTTATGATCATGCCAGTGGGCGCAGAAAACTTTCGTGATGCACTGCGTTGTGGCGCAGAAATCTTCCATGAGCTAAAGAAAATCATTGGCGCCCAAGGTATGCCTACTACTGTAGGGGATGAAGGGGGTTTTGCGCCTAACTTCAAGAGTAATCAAGAGTGCTTACAAACGATTATGAAGGCCATCGAAGGTGCTGGATACCAAGCGGGCGAAGATGTCTTGTTGGCCTTAGATTGTGCTGCTAGTGAGTTCTACAAAGACAGCAAATACCATTTGTCTGGTGAAGGCCTACAGCTAAGCTCAAGTGAGTTCTCGGACTACCTTGGTAATTTAGCTGATCAATTTCCCATTGTTTCTATTGAAGACGGTATGCATGAAAGTGATTGGGATGGCTGGGTTGATATTACCCAGAAACTGGGCAAGAAAATTCAACTGGTTGGTGACGACCTTTTTGTTACCAATACGCGCATATTGAAAGAAGGCATCGAGAAGGGGGTTGCAAACTCCATACTCATTAAGATCAATCAGATCGGCACCTTGACTGAAACTTTTGCAGCAATTGAGATGGCTAAGCGCGCAAACTACACTGCCGTTATCTCTCATCGCTCTGGTGAAACTGAAGACAGTACTATCGCTGATATTGCCGTTGGTACTAATGCAGGCCAAATCAAAACCGGCTCACTGTCACGTTCAGATCGTATTGCTAAGTACAACCAACTTTTACGCATTGAGGAAGATTTGGGTGATGTGGCTACTTACCCAGGGAAATCTGTTTTCTATAATCTCAAACGCTAATCCACTGCATTCCAATTAGCTTATGCGTATAGTCATCTACTCCATGTTGGTATTGCTCATTGCAATTCAATACCCACTTTGGTTAGGTAAGGGTGGATGGCTCAAGGTTTACGAAATGGAAAAACAAGTAGAGCTTCAAGAGGCTAAAAATAGCCTCTTAGCCTTACGCAATGCCAAGTTAGCGGGGGATGTAAAAGATTTAAAAGATGGGACGCGAGCAATCGAAGAACGCGCCAGAGCGGAGCATGGCTTGATTAAAGAGGGTGAATTCTTTGTTCAAATACTGCCTGCTGACAAATCCACTACTGCATCTGGCGATGTGGGTCTCAAACCTATCCCTAAACAATAGACATTGAGCAATAGACTATAAGTAGTTTAGTGTCCGCTGGATGGAGGCCTTGTAGCATCACTCAATAAATCCGTTTTAAATACCTGCAAACAATCTACTGCATCAAATCGGTAGGGTTTTGCACAAAATTCACAAAACGTTTCAACTACACCCTGTTCTGCCAGAATACTTTGCACTTCTTGTTCACCCAGCATTCTTAATACATCAGCAACCTTGTTGCGTGAGCAGCGGCAAGAGAAACGAATAGGTCGGGCCGGAAAGCTGCGCACACCATTTTCTGTAGATTCCTCTAAAAATAGACGTCTTAAGATTGTTTCCGGTGGAAGTGTTAATAGCTCTTCATTGGTGATGGTTTCACCCAAGGTCTGAATGCGCGTCCATCCTTCTGCCGCAGCTTGGGGTTCGAGGTGGGCATGACCACCTGAGTCTGGCAAGCGTTGTAAAAGTAATCCACCAATATGGGTGTCATTGGAAGTTAGCCAAATACGAGTATCTAGCTGTTCGGAATTTTGCATATATAAACCGATTGCTTCAGCAGCGCTAGTAACCGGCTTCATGATGCCGTTATGGAGCTCCTGAAGAGCAACAATTCCCTGATAGGGGGGCTGTCCTGGCTCGCGATCTGACGGATCTAAGGTAATTACCAATCTGCCACTCTGGGAAGCATCTAAGAGCTTTCCTAGGCTAGCATCGGCTGAAATTTCTGAAGGCTCTACAGAAAGCTTAACAGTGGCTCTCATGGATAAGTCTGACTTGCACTCCACAACGAGAAGCTGAATAGGCCCCTTGCTTTGGGCCTGGATAATTAGGGTGCCGTCAAACTTGAGACTGGCACTTAAAAGCGTGGCTGCACCCACAAAGTCACCTAGGATGCGGCGTACGGCAGGAGGGTCGTCACGACGCTCTAAAACAGCCTGCCAGGCCGTGCTAATCGATACTATTTCTCCGCGTACTGGGGCCCCATCACATATAAATACTAGTAATTCATTCATAGTTCAAAGTATCCACGTTTTTCAACTTTGCCGTCAATTTGCCTGACCTGAGATAATGTCTTTTATGCATATTCGTACACGTTTCGCCCCTAGTCCCACGGGCTTCATTCATTTGGGTAATCTCCGCAGCGCTCTGTATCCATGGGCATTTGCACGACACAATCAAGGTGACTTCATTCTGCGCATTGAAGATACCGATCTTGAGCGCTCCTCACAAGAAGCAGTCGATGTCATTATTGAAGGAATGTCATGGCTTGGGCTCGATTTAGATGAAGGGCCCATTTATCAAATGCAACGTATTGATCGCTATCGTGAAGTGCTTAAACAAATGGTAGATGCAGGGCTTGCTTACCCTTGTTATATGAGTGAAGAAGAGTTGAATAAGCTTCGTGATCAACAAATGGCGAACAAAGAAAAGCCACGATATAACGGCCTATGGCGCCCCGAACCTGGAAAGATATTGCCAACTATTCCAGATGGAGTGTTACCGGTTATTCGGTTTAAGAATCCCATCGGGGGATCCGTGATTTGGGAAGATGCTGTTAAAGGTCAAATTGAGATCAGTAATGATGAGCTAGATGATTTAGTCATTGCACGTCCCGATGGCACTCCTACATACAATTTCTGCGTGGTTGTTGATGACTTAGATATGAAGATTACGCACGTAATACGAGGGGATGATCACGTCAACAATACGCCAAGACAAATCAATATCATGCAGGCGCTTGGGGGAACTCCGCCTGTTTATGCCCATCTCCCAACCGTTCTAAATGATGCTGGTGAAAAGATGAGTAAGCGCAACGGCGCTATGAGCGTTCGTGATTATCAAAAAGCAGGGTACTTGCCAGAGGCAATCTTGAATTACTTGGCACGCTTAGGCTGGTCTCATGGTGATGCTGAAATATTTACTAAAGAGCAGTTTGTTGATTGGTTCGATTTAGACAGCTTGGGCCGTTCACCAGCTCAACACAACCCAGAAAAATTGCTCTGGTTAAACCATCAATATATTCAGAATGAGGATGTAAGCAAATTGGCAGAAGCAACTAAACCATTTGCACATCAATTGGGTATCGATACTGAGAGTGGGCCCAACTTTGTTCAGGTTGTTGGGCTATTAAAAGACCGAGCAAATACCTTGATTGAAATTGCTGAAGGTGCGAAGTTATTCTATTCACCAGCACCAAGGCATAGTGCTGAACAAATTGCTGCCAATATTCCAGCAGCGGTAGTTCCAGCATTAAAAGACCTCATTGAAGCGCTGAAGAATTCAGAGCCAACTAAAGAGGCTTACGGCGCTACTTTTAAGCAAGTTCTCGCTAAACATCAGCTCAAAATGCCCGCATTAGCGATGCCTGTACGCTATGCTTTATTTGCGACTACGCAGACCCCCGCTATCGATTCTGTTCTAGTCGTATTGGGTAAAGATGAAGCTATTCAGAGGCTCTCGAAGGTAGTCCTGTAAGCAATTTGCGCAGTTGCACAAAAATAGGCTAAAATCTTGGATTGTTTTGAGTGTCTTGCGGCTTTATTGTGGGATTTCGGGGGTATAGCTCAGCTGGGAGAGCGCTTGCATGGCATGCAAGAGGTCAGCGGTTCGATCCCGCTTATCTCCACCAAGCATTTAAAATAGCGGTAATTTGTTGTAGTCCAGGTCCCCATCGTCTAGAGGCCTAGGACATCACCCTTTCACGGTGAGTACGGGGGTTCGAATCCCCCTGGGGACGCCAGCTTTCTGGTTGCAGTATTGGTTGTAAAAAGTCTTACTCGATTTATTTGGAGCGGTAGTTCAGTTGGTTAGAATATCGGCCTGTCACGCCGAGGGTCGCGGGTTCGAGTCCCGTCCGCTCCGCCAAATTTAGAGGTATTGCAAGTGTGTGTAGTGATGCAATATTCTTGTTACCTGCAGCTTTACTAAAGCCATCCTCTGGGGTGGCTTTTTTATTTCCATGAAAATATAAAAGCCCTCCTTAGAGGGCTCTTATATTTAGACTGAAAAGAATTATTTCTTTTTAGGAGAGGTAATCGATGCTGCCATTGCATCGTAGTAAATAACCTTCACTTGCTCGCCAACATTCACATCGGCTAGCAAGGCTGGGTTCTTCACCATCACAGTAGTGACTTTACCACTTGGCCCTTTAACAGAAACCAATTTCTTTTCACGATCTACTGCAACAATATCAGCAATAATGGTTGTCTTATTGGCAATCGTTTCAGATGGCTTCTCATTCGCCTTAGATTTGGTAACGGTGTTCGTTTCTACTTTGCTACGGATGCCGTCACTCTTCGTTTTGATGAGCTCAATAGCCACAGCTAACTCATAAGATACATTGACCCGATCCCCTTTTTTAATCTGATCAAAATTGGTAATATCAGGGCCAGCTACAAATTTAGACTCACCCTCTTTATTTTTAAAAGTAATGGTGCGAGTTTTTTTGTCAATTTTGACCACTTCACCCTCGTAAAGCTGGTAACGGTTATCGACTGCAGCTGCATCAATTACCATTGGCTTAGTGGGGCTAGGATTGGCAGGCTGTGCCTGAGCCATTACAACTGTTGAGCTGGCCAAGAGGGCTACAAGAGCTAAATGAATGGGTGTGAATTTCATATTCGTTATTTTCCTTGTTATTAAATACTGCCTAATAAGATATTAGCTCACTTTTATCATTTATTAGCCTCCGGGAAGGGTCTGCAACTACTCAAGACCAAAGACCGCTTCTTTGTTAAGATCTTCTACTGACTACCTAACCCCAAGAAGGGTCTGAAATGCCTCAATTTGCAGCCAACCTAACCATGCTTTATAACGAAGTGCCTTTTTTAGAGCGCTTTGAGCTAGCCGCTAATTCAGGGTTTAAGGCGGTCGAATTCTTATTTCCGTATGCCTATGAAGCTGCAGAAATCAAAAATAAACTAGAGCAGAATCAGTTAAAGCTGGTCCTCCACAATCTTCCGGCTGGAGATTGGGATGCGGGTGATCGGGGAATCGCTTGTAACCCAGACCGGGTAGAGGAGTTTCGTGCTGGCGTTGCAAAAGCAATTGAATATGCCAAAGTTTTAGGCGTTCCTCAACTGAACTGCTTGGCAGGAAAGATGCCACCAGGAATAAGCGAACAGTTATTGCATGACACCTTTGTGGAAAATCTTCAGTTTGCAGCCGCGGTATTAAAAAAATCACAACTCAAGCTGTTAATTGAACCGATCAATACCTTTGATATTCCAGGATTCTTTTTATCTACAACGCAACAGGCTTTGGATATCTTAAGCGAGGTTGACGCTGACAATCTGTTTGTTCAATATGACATCTATCATGCGCAGCGTATGGAAGGCGAATTATCGAATACCATTGAAAAGAATCTTTCTAAAATTGCGCATATTCAGTTGGCCGATAATCCCGGTCGCAATGAGCCTGGTACCGGTGAGATTAATTACCCGCATTTGTTCAAGCTGCTTGATCGCATTGGATATCAAGGTTGGATAGGGTGCGAATATAAACCCGCTACTACAACTGAAGCTGGTTTGTCATGGATTCAGAAGCTGAACTAATAATAAATACGAATAAACAAACGGAGATTAAATGAGTCAGAATTTAAAACTAGGATTTGTTGGCCTTGGCATCATGGGTGGCCCAATGGCTGGGCATCTTGTAAATGCAGGTCATGAGGTGTTTATCACTACTCGTAGCAAAATTCCAACTGAGCTTGCTTCATCAACAGCGATTCAGTGTGGTAGTCCTTGTGAGGTAGCAGAGAAAGCAGACATGATTTTCATCATGGTCCCCGATACGCCTGACGTTGAGAAAGTATTGTTTGGGGAAAATGGCATAGCGGCAGGTTTATCTAAAGGCAAAGTAGTTGTGGATATGAGTTCAATCTCACCAATTGCCACTAAAGAGTTTGCTAAAAAAATCAATGCGTTGGGCTCTGACTATCTTGATGCTCCCGTTTCTGGGGGTGAAGTAGGGGCAAAAAATGCAACCCTATCGATTATGGTTGGTGGCGATGAGAGTGTATTCGAAAGAGTAAAGCCTGTATTTGAGTTAATGGGTAAAAATATCAACTTGGTAGGCGCAAATGGTGATGGGCAAACTGCTAAAGTAGCAAACCAAATTATTGTGGCGCTGAATATTGAAGCAGTTGCTGAAGCTTTATTGTTTGCTGCGAAGGCCGGTGCGGATCCTGCTAAGGTTCGTCAAGCCCTCATGGGTGGTTTTGCTAGCTCGAAAATTCTGGAAGTGCATGGTGAGCGGATGGTGAAGCGTACATTCGACCCTGGTTTTAGGATCGAACTGCATCAAAAGGATTTAAATCTCGCCTTAAATAGCGCTCGAGCTTTGGGTGTATCCCTGCCCAACACGGCTACTGCTCAAGAATTGTTTAACTCCTGTTCTGCACATGGTGGCAAAGCATGGGACCACTCAGCAATGGTTAAAGCTCTAGAAAAGCTAGCAAACTTCGAAATTGGTCAAAAACCATAAAGAATTTATCCATGGCTTCAACCTTATTAGTCTATTTACATGGTTTTAGATCTTCACCAAGATCAAGTAAAGCATTCATGACTGGAGAGGCTATTAAAGCGCTATCAACGGTAGAGCATTCTATTGAGTGGTATTGCCCACAATTGTTGGCTTCCCCAAAGGAAAGTATGGACATGGTCACGCAGTACATTGATCAGTCTGATGCGGATCGTATTGTGGTGATCGGTTCTTCGCTCGGCGGTTTTTATACCAACTATTTGGCAGAAAAGTATGGGTGTCAGGCAGTCGCCTTAAATCCTGCGGTCAGAGCTGCTAGAGAACTTGCCCCTCATGTGGGCATGATGACTGCTTACGATAGTGAAGAACCATTTGATTTCCGCCCTGAATATATTGATGAACTCAAGACCCTTCAAGTTGAGGGGATTTCTAATCCAGCTCGTTATTTCTTAATTGCCGCTAAAGGTGATGAATTATTAGACTGGAAGGAAATGGTCGAGTTCTATAAAGGTGCTAAACAGTTAGTTTTAGAGGGAAGCGATCATGGTATTGCCGACTATGCCGACCATTTGCCAGAAGTTCTGGAATTTATATCCCCTAGATGATTGATTGGCACAAACTTCTTCTGTAAGATGGTTTAAATGATCGATGGCGGTGCCGAGGTCTAGAAAGGAGAGTTTGTGCTGAGCATCTTGAAATTGGACGCTGGTGGAATTCCTCAGGGTTGGGTAAACGCTGAAGAAGCGACAAAACATTATGCCGATAACAGCGTCTTATGGACGCTTGGTGACCCCATCATGAGAATGCGTGGCGGCATCTCCAAGGCTAGCGGTATTCAGTCGGTCATAGAATTGCATTCCATCATTGCTATTAAAGGTAGCGCAAAAATTAATTTATTTGATGTGGTGCCGGTAATTACAAAACATAAACTCTTTAAACGTGACCGCGGGCTTTGCGCCTACTGTAGTGATGTTATTCATGAAAACCAAGCAGAAGCAGAACACATTATTCCAAATAGTCGTGGCGGCAAATATTCCTGGATGAATTTAGTAATCTCCTGTAGACCCTGTAATCAGCGTAAAGGTAACCGGACTCCTGAACAGGCTGGCATGGGTCTTCTTTATGCGCCTTATTTACCCAGTCTTTATGAAGATATGATCCTCAAGGGGCGCAATATTCTTGCTGACCAAATGGATTTTCTAGCTGCGAATTTGCCCAAAAATAGCCGCTTACTTGAGGCCTCTCTCTGAACTTGGAATTTCAGCAGTCCGAGGACGGTAGTTTTACGCGCAAAAAATCCCTGTGGATTATTGTTATTGCATTGACCTTGTCTTTGCTCGGACATCTCTTCCTATTTTTCGGAATCCCCTTTTTATCATTTGGTTCATCAGAAGATATACCCGATGAATTGATTATTCGCACAGAATTAAAAGCAGAGCCCCCCAAAAAAATTCAAATGGCAAAGGCACCTAAGAAAAAAATAAGGGAGCAAGATTCTCCTTCTTCCAAAGTTGACGATAGCAAAGGACTGAACTCAGGAGAGCAGGGTGGCCTGGCAGATCAACAAGGAGTCGCATTTAGACTTCCAGAGTCAGGAATTATTTACTACGACGCTTATGTTGACGGGCAAAAATACCAAACCGGAGAAATTGACTGGATAGTTGAAGGCAATAGCTATCGACTGCATATCAATATTCCGTACGCATTCGTGGGCCCCTTTGTTTTTGAATCTAGGGGATTTGTAGATGCTTATGGCATGGCGCCTACGATTTATTGGACCCAGCGAGGCACTAAACCCCCACGTTATTCCCGTTTTGATAGAGATGCAAAGGGAGGAGGGCAGATGTTTTTTTCAGAGAAGCCTGAATTTACACCGTCCTTACTTCCCGGCACCCAAGATCGCTTCAGTTTGATGTTTCAGTTTGCCGCCCTCTTAAATGGTGATAGCAAGATAGATGAAGCTGGCACTATTCGTGCGTTACCGGTAGTCGATTACAACACTCTAGAAATGTGGCAATTTAAGAGTTATGGTGAAACCGTTTCTGAGGATATTCCGAGTTTAGGTAAGTCCGTAAATCGCCATTACGCTTTGATGCAGCGTGAGAATGATCCCTACAAACGCCAAGTAGATATCTGGCTGGCTAAAGATTTAGAGTGGTTGCCTGGCCGTATTCGTTCGCGCGAAGCCAATGGCAGAACTCTTGAACTTATTTTTAAGCAAAAAGCGCCATTACCATCTTCAATGACAGTTAATTAGTATTCTGTGAGGCATCCTTGCTAGGTCCTTGAATGTAATTGACTGATAGTAAGGAGCACATCATTGAGTACAAAGCTGCGCCTGACATCGAGACAGAAAATATTCCTGAAAACGAAATGATGATTGGAAGGATTCTCCATTTTTCGCTTAAGTCGTACTTTCCAAAGCCTACTGTCGTATACATTTCCCCGGCAAAGTAAAAGGTCTGTGGGTCGGTGGGAAATACTCTTAAAGCAACGCATATATAAGCCCAAGCGACAATTTCAGCCAAGTGACTCATGATGACCAACATGATGGCTACGAAATAGGAGAGAAAGCTCGCAGCAAAAATGTGTTTTCTAGTCATCAAGCGATCCATATAATGAAATGCGCCAGCGATTCCAAGCACGGCGATCCCATGGACCGCAAGCATTCCACATGCAAATATTAAAATGCTCCATATCTGACTGTTGCCCATGTCCACATTGATTTCTTGAAACAATGTAGAAAAGCTTGGTAGATTAGCGTTACGTAAAAGGTCTAAGATCGGCATAGTTTTCTAAATCAATTTAAAAGGGCGCCATTCCCTGGTGAGAATGCTCCAATGGTAAGTGGGTTTATTTCTTAGGGGGTCCTGCAAACGTAGATATCAGCAAACTATAGAGAGCTGCACCTGATATCGCCACAGCAAAAAGACCTGAAAATGAGATCAAGATCGGCAGCATACGGAATTCTGGCCCCAGTTTATACAAGGGGTCGTTATGGTCTAAGTTGGTATACATTTCGCCTGCAAAATAGAAGGTTTTGATGACACCAGGAAAGACGTTTACGGCAACCATGGCGTAGGTCCATACGAATATATCTATCAGATGGCTAAACAATATCAACAAAACGACCGTGAAATAGAACAGAGTATCTAAAGCTTTTGTCTTTGAACCACTGTATCTTTGATGAATTTCATTGAAGCAAGCCATGATAAAAAGGATCAGGACCCCATGTATCAATACAACCAATACCGACACGACAGCCATTAAATGAATTTCATAGTCTGATAAGTTACTGATGATTTCATTAAAAACATCAATAACACTGGGCAGGGAGTCGAGGTACATAGGCATTGAATTAGTTTGGCATCGGTTATATTTAGGGGTTCTATATCTTATTTGACATAATAATGATTATACGCAGATAGCTTATCTCAGGATTTAGGCTGTTTCAGCTTTAAAGGCCCTGGATATGGTTGTTTATATACCTTTTGCCAGCGTGCTCGCAGGCCCTCACTAATCCAAGGCTTCTCATAAATATCTGCAATATCAATAGCGCTTAACCCATTGGTGTTGCGTAATTGGATATCTGCGCCTTTATCTAATAGGAGTTTAATCAGCTGCTCATTGCCTGATTGAACAGCCATCATCAACGGAGTTGTATTACCTGGACTCGGGCTATCTACAAGGGCTCCATTCGTGACCAAAAATTGAGCAACCTCAAGATTTCCTTTGCTACACGCGTAATGTAACGGTGTCCAGCCTATATGGTTCACCATAGCCTTTTTTTGCAGAACCAAGGTCTTTACAAGCGTTAAATCGCCGTCAATTGACGCAATCATCAATGGTGTTTCACCATATTTATTGGATAGATCTACATCAGTGCGCTTGTCATTAATGAGGAGCTCGGTCACTTTAGTGGATTTATCCTTAATTGCTAAATTAAGCATTGGATTGCCCTTGGCATCGACTGTATTTGGGCTAACCCCTTTGGATAACAGTGAAGTGACTACGGCAACATCATCAAACTTGGCGGCTTTAGCAAAATCGTTGATCTGATCATCTGTTTGCGCAAATGCAGGGCAACTAAGCATTGCTAGGAAGATGAAAGTAAGAGAAATTATCTTAAAGCAATGAATCATGAAGTAGTTCTATCTATCTGAAAACAATCATAAAAATTATTAGAAGTTACTCTGGCAAGCTCGTCAACCGGAAGCCCCTTTAGATCAGCGATAAATTCACCTACCTTGGCTACCCATGCGGGCTCATTTATCTTGCCCCGAAAAGGAATCGGCGCTAAATAGGGAGAATCGGTTTCTATGAGCATTCTTTCTAAAGGCACCCTTTTACAGGTTTCTTGCAATTCTGTCGCGCTTTTAAAGGTAACGATGCCTGAAAAGGAGATATAAAAGCCCATATCCATAGCGGCTTTAGCCACGTCATAGCTTTCAGTAAAGCAGTGCATTACCCCGCCAATACGTTCAGCGCCCTCCTCTTTTAAGATCTGGATGGTATCTACAGAAGCCGATCGAGTATGGATGATTAAGGGCTTCTGCGAGGCAATTGAGGCTCGAATATGGGTTCTAAAGCGCTCCCGCTGCCACTCCATCGATTCATAGCTACGATCACCCATGCGATAGTAATCTAGGCCAGTTTCACCGATGGCAATGATTTTGGAATGCTTTAAAGCCGTATCTACTAAAAAGTCAAAACTTGGCTCGGGAGTGTCTTCATAGTCTGGGTGCACACCTACGGAAGCATACAAATGGGGATGATCTTGGGCGAGTTTTAAAACATTGGGAAAGTCAGGCAAATCAACCGAAACGCAGAGTGCATTGCTTACCTTAGCCAATTGCATATTCGCCAGCACTTCAGGCAGACGAGATTGAAATTCAGGGAAATCGAGGTGGCAATGGGAGTCTATAAACATGACTCGTTATTTTAGTCTGCCTCGAGCTTTATTAACCTTCAAAAACTTGCTGGTATTGGGAAAGTAAGGCCTCGAGCTGTATACGACTAGCTAATGGATGATTCTCATGGCGACGTGCCTGAACCAAGGATTTCCAAAAGTGATGTAGTTTGGGGGTGCGCGCAGATTGAGCTAATCCCATCAGCGTTGTCAAATGCTTTGGGTAATAACGGGGATTGCCGCCTTGTAAGACTGCTTGTAAATCTGAGGTCCAGCGCTGCATTGCTGCGAGTAGAAATGAATATTGCGCCTTATGGGTTTTTTCAGCAGCATCCAACCAGTTGATGCGGCCCCCTTGTGACATTGATTGCAGTAGATAACGGGATGCTTGAATAGCGATGGTTAATTCATCCTTTTCGTCTTTATTATTCCGGGCAATTACAGAATTGAGAACCGAATAAGGCGCACCACCCTGCTCGTCATAAATGGATGAAATGTCAGCATCGCTGACTTTAAGCCCGGGGATCTGGGATAACTGGTTGTGCAGCCAGCTTAAGCCCAGCATACGATCTGGGCGTGGAGCAGTGAGTAAACGACAACGCGAGCGAATAGTGGGCAAAACTCGATCAACCCGGTCCGCTAACAAAATAAAAATAGTATTCGCTGGAGGTTCTTCGAGAGATTTCAACAAAGTGTTAGCAGCATCAGAGCGCAGCATTTCCAAAGGATAAATCAATATGATGCGATTACCGCCACGATGAGACCCAATAGAGAGGCTTTCAATAGCGCTTCTAGTTTCCTCAATGGAAATATTTTTCTTCTCTTTCTTTTCACTGGCCTCACCATCGGCGTCATCACGCGCTGCTTTGCCCTTTCTGGGGGCCTCATCAGTTTCGTAATCAGCACGCGGCAAGAGTTTTCGATGTGTCTCAGGAACAAGGGCAATGAAGTCGGGGTGATTGCCCGCATTAAACCAGTGGCATGCCACACATTGATTACAAGGTCGTGAAGTATCTTGGGCGCCTTCGCATAAGAGGGATTTGGCTAGCGTGACGGCAAATTCAAACTTCCCAATTCCGGACTGACCATGTAGCAAAATCGCATTAGGAAACTGATTGAAATCCATGCTATCCCATAAAGGCTGCAACCATGGCGCTATTGGATTTTGTTGCACATTGGCAATCATCAACTCACTCATTTAAATTTGGAGCTCAAGTTGTTTCAAACCATTCCAGATAACTTCAGGAGTTTGAGTTGCATCCACCAAATGAAAGCGCTTCGGATCGTCTTTTGCTCTACGCCGGTATTCTTGGCGAACTTTTTCAAAGAAATTTAAATCCATTTTTTCAAATTTATCAGGTGCCCTCACTTTAGATCTTCTAGCTTCTGCCACCTCTCCAGGCAAATCAAAGAGGATGGTGAGATTGGGTTGGAGCAAAGAACCATCTGCACGACCTTGTACCCAACGCTCAAGGGCATTTAATTTGTCTAAGCTTAATCCGCGTCCTCCGCCCTGATAAGCAAAGCTAGCATCCGCAAAGCGATCAGAAATCACTATTTTTCCTGCCTGAAGAGCTGGTTCAATCACCTGTGCAATATGCTCACGACGAGCAGCAAACATCAATAAAGCCTCTGTCTCTAGATTCATTGGGGCGTCTAACAAAAGCGCTCTCAGTTGTTCGCCCAATGGAGTGCCGCCGGGTTCACGCGTCATGACGACTTCACGGTCTGGATAGCGGTCTTGCATCAGCTTCTTAAATGCTTCGATGTGAGTGCTCTTACCGGCACCATCGATGCCTTCAAAGCTAATGAAAAATCCTGGGGTCATTGATGTCATAAAAATTAAAATACAGATGGATTAATTGGCAGCGGTTCCGGAACTGGTTTTTGGAGTTAACTTACGTTGGTAGCGATCAACTGCCGCCTCATGCTCGCCCAAACTGTGAGAAAAATGACTCGTTCCATCACCTTTAGCTACAAAATATAAAGCATTGCTGGACGCAGGACGGATGGCAGCTTGTATCGATTCCTTGCTGGGCATAGCAATGGGTGTTGGAGGTAATCCTTTACGCATATAGGTATTGTAGGGACTGTCTTTGCGCAAGTCGGCTTTCCGTATATTGCCGTCAAATTTAGGACCAATTCCATAGATTACGGTGGGATCAGTCTGTAATAACATCCCTTTATTGAGCCGATTAGTGAATACAGCAGCCACCAAACCTCTATCACTAGATCGGCCGGTCTCCTTTTCGACAATAGAGGCCAAAATTAATAGCTCATAGGCTGTTTTAAGGGGTGAGCCTTCCTCTTTTTGCACCCATGTCTGAGCAAGCTGTTTTTGCATCGCCTGTGAGGCTCTACGGTAAATGTTGATATCGGGTTCGTCAGGATCAAAAATATAAGTGTCCGGCAGGAAAATACCTTCGTCGCTCGAATAATTGAGGTTCAGGGTGTGCACAAGCTCTTTTGAACTCATCCTTTTAGTTTGGTGAATGAGTGCAGGATGAGCATCAACCAACTTTCTGAGTTGCCAAATCGTCATCCCAGGAATGATCGCAATACTTTCCCTAACCCTATCGCCGCGTGCAATTTGGAGGAGGATTTTTCCCATGCTCGCGCGCGTTGGTAAAAGATACGTTCCTGGTTTGAGTTTCGAGCCAACAAACAAAGCCAGTGCACTGAATTGAAATGGGATGGTAGAGGAAGAAATTCCTTGCTCTTGTAGTTGCTCAGCAATGCTGGCCAAACTAGATTGGGGCTTGATCTTGACTTTGTAGACTGGTGAATCTGCTACGTTTCCAGTAGCAGGAACTACTGGCCACAAAAAAATAACGCCATAGAAGATCGCGACGACTGCAAGTAAGGTGTATAGCCAAACCCGGAATCCTGGCTTATTTGTTTTTTTCTTCGAAAAAAGACCTCTTCTCTGAATTTTTCTGCTCATCAGGCTATGATAAAAGGGTCATGACAAATAGCCCTCAAAATATATCTAATCCCTCTGGCTTAGCCCCCCTCGCCCACTCATTGCTTCCCGAATGGGGCTTAATCTTTGTCGAGGGGCATGATGCTGCTAGTTTTTTACAAAACCAGTTGAGCAACTCTGTTTTAGGGCTAAAGCGTACTTTCTCTCCTCAGATAGCTCAATTCCATGAATCAGTAAGGCTTGTTGGTTATTGCAGCCCAAAGGGAAGGCTCATAGCGAGTGCTTGGCTTGCTTTATTTCCAAGCGCTGACAATGGAGAAGATCGATTAGCCTTGTTTATCTCTAAAGATATCGCAGCAGTCACCGCAAAACGTCTTTCAATGTATGTATTACGTTCTAAGGCCAAGGTGACAGATATGTCTTCATCATGGACTGTCACTGGGTTTTATGGAAATGATCAAGATATAGCAGCACTTCGAATAGAAAATTCACAGATTGCACTCCGCCTGCCTGATGTGCTCTCAAACCATCAATCCTATGCTCGGGTACTGATTGGAAAACCAAATACTGAAAATGAGAATGTAGACCGAGAACAATTAATCAGTTGGAATCACCTAGAGGTGATGAGTGCTATTCCCAGAATTGTTTTAGCAACACAGGAGCAATTTGTGCCGCAAATGATTAACTTTGAGTCTGTAGTTGGTGTGGATTTCAAAAAGGGATGTTATCCGGGGCAAGAGATTGTTGCGCGCAGCCAATATCGTGGCGTCATCAAGAGGCGGCTGCAATTAGCCCATGTTTCTTCAGAATCCCTGGGAAGCCAAGAGTATGGGCCTGGGGCTGAACTTTTTCATACCAGTGACGCTACCCAACCAGCCGGGATGGTGGTCCTAGCATCACCAAGTCCATCAGAGCCATCCAGAATCGACCTTCAGGTCGAATGTAAATTAGATGCGCTTGAAGGTGGTGAAATTCATCTAGGAAGCATTGATGGACCTGTGTTAAAAATAGATTCATTGCCCTATCCACTGATTGAAATTTAAAACTGCTGAATTTTTATGTGCCTTATTCTTTTTGCTTGGAAATCGCATCCCGACTATCCCTTAGTCGTTGCAGCTAATCGCGATGAGTTCTACGAGCGCGATACCGAAGGCATATCTTGGTGGGATGAGCAGCCACATATTTTGGCAGGCAGAGATCGTGCGGATGTACTGGGGAGCCCTGGGACATGGTTGGGCTTTACTAAAGCAGGAAGGTTTGCAGCCTTAACCAATGTTCGGGCCCCAAGTGAAAAAAATCCAGACTCGAGAACCCGTGGCGAACTTTCAATAATGTATTTAGCAGGAAAAGAGCGTCCCACTGATTTCATACAGGGTAATGCAAAGCGTTTTCAACATTACAACGGCTTTAATTTACTCATGGCTGATCTGAGTAATCCCGAAAATGCAGAAATGCATTGGGTAAGTAACCGCATGATGATGGGACAGAATATTCGTCCGCGTAAAGTATTTCCCCAGCAAGCCTTAGACCCTGGGGTTTATGGGCTCTCCAACGCAATGCTCGATACACCATGGCCCAAAGTAAATCATCGTGTGGCCGCCTTCGCTCAAACACTGGCGATGGATCATGGGCAATTAAAAAATGCCGACCAATATTTAAAGCTCTTGGCTGATACGCATCACGCAAGTGATCATGAGTTGCCCAATACCGGTGTTAGTCGCGATTGGGAAAAAGCTTTATCACCTGCATTTATTAAAACTGCTTCTTATGGCACTCGCTCAAGCACGATACTGAGAGTGCGTAAGGATGGTCAGTTTGAGATGGTAGAGCGTCGATTTGATGCGAATGGTGCAGTTGGTCACGATGTGGTGACTGGTGCTCTTAGTGCTGCTCCAGGCTCTAATCTTTCGGTTTAACGAGTCTTTTTATTCGAAGCGAAGATCGTCATTGACAACCCGTTCACCCTCAGCATTGCGGGTGGCTAAGCGTTTTAAGTATTTGAAAGTCCCCGTAGCCATACAACAGACCTCGCCTTGGTCGTTGTAAAGTTTAGCTTCGCAAAATGCCATTGTGACTGTTCTCCGAACAGTATCAGCCTTCACTCGCAATATGCCAGTGGCTGCCTGCATAAAATTGTTTTTCATTTCAATGGTGACCACACTGCGATCGCCTGGGTCGCCTGATCTTGCAGCAACTGCCATGGCTACATCCATTAGCGTGAGTAGAACGCCACCATGTGCCACAGCCCATGTATTCGTATGCTCAGGTTTGAGAGCTAAAAGGATTTCTCCTTTGCCCATTTCTGCACTAATGAATCGAACGCCAAGTAACTTCAAAAACGGTACGTTTAATTCTTCACCTAAATTGGCGAGTTGGGTTTGGGGGTTAATCTGTACTTGTTTGTTCATACGATGATTTTAGAGGCTTGCACGTCTTTTGTGAAATCACCCTAGAATCCAT
>CAIMPQ010000148.1 GCA_903843315.1 uncultured beta proteobacterium | reverse complement strand
GCACACCGGCAACTGTCGATACTGAGAAAGCAGCCATGACGGTTCCCAAAGCTTTGCCTCTGCGCTCAAATGGAATTGAATCCGCCACGATGGTTTGCACTAAAGATCCCAGTATTCCACCAAATGCACCCGCAAATGCCCGAGCAATAAATAGTGTTTCGTAACTTGGCGCAAAGGCACACGCAAGTGTGGCAATAATGAAAAAGGCATATAAACTTAATAACAGTTGTCTGCGTTCGAATCGATCGATGTAATACGTGGCAAAAATCCCTGCTGCTGCAGCCGCAAAGGTATAAGAAGATAGTAGGAGTCCGAATTGATGCGTATTGATATTGAACACCCGAATAAATTCAGGACCCAAAGGCATCATGATCATAAAATCCAGAATGTGCGTGAACTGTATTCCAGCTAAGGAAAATAGAAAATATCGCTCGCGCTTTTTAGTTTCTGGGCTATGGGGGATATTGTTCAATGCTAGCTTTACATGAATGGAGGGATATGCCATTATCAACGCCAAGACCAAAGTTTGTATTGCCTAGAAAATTGAACTCAATATGACCCCAACCAGCTCTGATTTTGTATTGCTCCCCCTTCTCATAGATATCGTTTATGGGGTATTTGCCTTAATCTTTATCCTGATGTTTCATGGTGGCAGTATTAACTTTATCGTCATGCGATTTGAGCACCTTACATCAAATAATCTCAAGTTGCGCCAATTCCACCGCGTCTTCTTTCACTTCTATTCCGCTTTTATTTTCATTGCCCTCATTCATATTTCTGAAATAGTGATTTGGGGCTTTTATATATTTCAACTCAAGCTCATTCCAAGCTTGGTTGACTCCATCATATTTGCCGGCAGCTGTTACACCACGGTTGGCTTCATCCCCGATATCCTTCCCAACGGATGGAAGAGTCTCGCCTTTTTTATCTCCTTTACAGGGCTATTCACCCTAGCCTGGACAACCTCGGCCATGATTATCCTGACGGGCACCTATAAAACGGCCTACAAGGAAAGGTATGGGCGCCATTCCGAGAAAAGTAATCCACCATCTTAAAAAATCTGTAATTTTGGGAAATCAGGAGTATTATTAGGGTATACCCTTAAAGGAGCTCCAAAATGGCACATTCCAACTCAGTACAGTTTCACCAGACACCAGTCTTTAGTTTTAAGCCTTTATTCGCTATTAGAGACTTTTTTGCCCTGATTTCCGCCGCCTGGGCAGAAGCTAAGGTAATGGAACAGAAAAGTCACAAAAACAGCGCAAATTGGTAATTAAACGCTGATTTAAAGCTAAATTTAGCTGTTTTTAGCTGAATTTGAATCAAAAGCCCTAGAGCACCGCTCTGGGGCTTTTTTATTGGGCGTTTGGCTATGATTTCTTGAGGTAATAGCCATACACGCAGCGATTTCCACCTCTAGAAGGATCGTGTGTATCTTGAATGATTCCATCAACAATCGTTGTTAAATGCTTGGAAACTTTCACAATTAATACACCTGCTGGCAGCTCATTGGGTCTCAGATGAACCTGACAACCGGCCCCGATTTTCATGGTTGGCACCCACTCAAATCCCAAACCTAAAATGTAATCGTGAAAGACATTGCGATGATTGCCATTGCGAGGGGATGAGCCTTTACTATTTAAGCGTTTTGCCAGACGATCATTTCGGAACTCGGCATAGTCGGCATTAGCCTTGCGTAGATCTTCGTACACCTGCATATAAGGAAGATTAGCGGCAATGGCAATAGACCGAACCACACAATCTCCGGCGCCACCCTTAAACCCAGCCTGGCCTCTCCCTCCATCATTCATCTGGAAGGCGAAAGATTGATTGGGGCGGGAAAAAGGATTTAAAAAACTAAACATAGTGCGCATAGTGTAGCGACTAAAAAAATGGATTTGCTTTGTCGGCAAATCCATTCTTAGTTGAGGCTTAGTTACTGTTGGACCTGAATTACTGAGCGCCAGCCTTCTTCACTTCTAAGCGCCAAGCATGTAGCAATGGCTCTGTATAGCCGTTAGGTTGCTCAAGACCTTTGAAAATTAAATCACTTGCCGCTTTGTAAGCATAAGAATCTTTGTAATTGGGCATCATTGGCTTGTACAAAGGATCCCCAGCATTCTGACTATCTACTACCTTAGCCATGCGCTGCAAAGTTTCATTTACCTGGTCTGCTGTCACGATGCTGTTCAGTAGCCAGTTTGCAATATGCTGACTAGAGATACGCAAAGTCGCGCGGTCTTCCATCAAGCCTACGTTATGAATATCAGGCACCTTAGAACAACCAACACCTTGGTCAATCCAGCGAACCACATAACCCAAGATACCTTGGCAGTTGTTATCTAGCTCTTGTTGAATTTCTTCTTTAGACCAATTTGCCTTCTCAACTACCGGAATAGTTAACAAGTCATTGATCAAGGCTTCAGCTTCGGCAGCAGTATCGAGTTTTTCCATTTCTTTTTGGAGCTCAGCCACGTTGACTTGGTGATAGTGAAGTGCATGTAAGGTAGCAGCAGTTGGTGATGGTACCCAGGCCGTATTAGCGCCCGCTTTAGGATGAACAATCTTTTGCTCAACCATGGCCTTCATCAGGTCTGGCATTGCCCACATGCCTTTACCAATCTGAGCACGGCCACGCAATCCACAATCCAATCCAGCAAAGACATTACGACGCTCATAGGCAGACAACCATTTACTGGTTTTCATATCACCCTTGCGCATCATTGGACCTGCATACATTGCTGTGTGCATTTCATCACCAGTACGATCCAAGAAGCCCGTGTTAATAAAGGCAACGCGTGCACCAGCAGCAGCAATTGCCGCCTTAATATTGGCACTCATGCGACGCTCTTCGTCCATGATGCCTAATTTCACGGTATCTGCTGGTAAGCCCAGTAATTTCTCTACTCGACCGAAGAGCTCACCTGCAAAAGCCACTTCTTCTGGGCTATGCATTTTTGGCTTAACAATATAGACAGATCCCTTGCGAGTATTGCCGATCGCTTGGCTAGCTGGACGATTGATGTCATATAAAGCAATCAATACAGTGACAACTGCATCCAAGATCCCTTCGTAAATCTCTTTGCCTTCGCCAGTAATGATTGCTGGGTTAGTCATTAAGTGACCAACGTTGCGGAGGAACAAGAGCGAACGACCATGCAAAGTCACTATGCCATCTTTAGCATCCACAGCGCCAATACCTGCGGTGTATTTGCGATCTGGATTGAGCGTGCGAGTAATCGTCTTATCACCCTTCTTCACTTCCTCTACTAAGCTACCCTTTAAGATACCAAGCCAGTTTTCGTAAGCGAGGACTTTATCATCACCATCAACTGCTGCAATAGAGTCTTCCAAATCTAAAATAGTAGAAAGCGCTGCTTCTAGCACCACGTCATTGATACCGGCAGGATCGCCAGAGCCAATGGTTTTGTTTTTATTAATTTCGAT
>CAIMPQ010000147.1 GCA_903843315.1 uncultured beta proteobacterium | reverse complement strand
AGTGCAATCAGATCATGGCGATGCTCAATACGCGAACGCAGTATGTCGCCGCTCAAAATATTCTCTGGCAACTGTTTTTGAAATGCTTCCAATCCTGACTGTAGGCACCTTTGCCACGAGCAAAAAACCGTCAAGCCCAATTGAGTTTCGAGGTCACTAGCTGGAAGATCTCCATGAAGAAGCCAGCTTCTTCTGATATCACGGAGATTAGAAACATTCATGATGGATCCATAAAAAGGCAGATGACCACTATATAAACAAATGCCACTTAGAAAATGAGGCAATACCCTTAGCCAATTGAGCGAGTATGGTCTTTGTATAGGGTAGCCAGAAACAATAGGTTGTCACATAAATGAACAGTTGCTCATTTGAGGAGTCAGGAAATACCCTTGATTTCTTGAAATTTAAGGTTATCAAGAAAATGCTGCGCTGCATTCGGTTGATTAAGTACGGCGCTTAAAAGAAAGTACATCGCATTGCTACTCATAAAAACATGAATAGTTTTTTGATAACCCTCTATAGGAGAAGATTGTGATCTACGCACAGCCAGGCGCCCAAGGCGCAAAAGTTCAATATAAAGCGCAATACGATAACTTCATCGGCGGTAAATGGACCCCCCCGGTCAAAGGACAGTACTTTGATGTGATTACTCCGATTTCTGGCAAGGTTTATACAAAAGCAGCGCGTTCTGGCCCTGAAGATATTGAATTGGCCTTAGATGCTGCACATCTAGCTGCTGATGCTTGGGGTAAAACATCGCCAACAGAGCGTTCAAATATTTTGCTCAAAATTGCTGATCGGATCGAGGCTAATCTTGAGTTGCTCGCTTATGCTGAAACAGTGGATAACGGAAAGGCAATTCGTGAAACGCTAAATGCTGATATCCCATTAACAGTGGATCATTTCCGTTACTTTGCTGGCTGTATTCGTGCTCAAGAAGGTGCCTTGTCTCAGCTCGATGAAACTACAGTGGCATATCACTTTCATGAGCCTTTAGGGGTAGTTGGCCAAATCATTCCTTGGAATTTTCCTATCTTGATGGCTGCTTGGAAGCTAGCTCCAGCTATTGGCGCAGGGAACTGCGTGGTATTAAAACCCGCAGAATCTACGCCAATATCCATTCTTGTATTGGTCGAATTGATAGCAGATCTCTTGCCGCCTGGTGTACTCAATATTGTGAATGGATATGGACGTGAAGCAGGTATGCCATTGGCCAGCAGCAAAAGGATTGCCAAAATTGCCTTTACTGGTTCAACATCTACTGGTCGAGTGATTGCCCAAGCTGCGGCCAATAATCTCATTCCAGCAACCTTAGAGTTGGGCGGAAAATCACCGAATATCTTCTTTGCTGATGTGATGGATAAAGATGATGGATTCTTAGACAAAGCTATTGAGGGCTTAGTTTTATTTGCATTTAATCAGGGTGAAGTATGCACCTGCCCATCAAGAGCGCTTATTCAGGAAAGTATTTACGATAAGTTTATGGAGCGCGTCATTAAAAGAGTTGCTTCGATCAATCATGACAACCCATTAGATACCGATAGCATGATGGGCGCTCAAGCTTCCAAAGAGCAATTGACCAAAATTCTGTCCTACTTAGATCTTGGCAAACAAGAAGGCGCAGAAGTATTGATTGGTGGATCACAGGCAAACCTAGATGGTGATCTTGCAGGCGGTTACTATGTGCAACCGACCTTATTTAAGGGTCATAACAAAATGCGCATTTTCCAGGAAGAAATTTTTGGACCTGTTTTAACGGTAACTACTTTTAAAGATGAGGCAGAAGCATTAGAGCTTGCTAATGACACGCTCTATGGATTAGGTGCTGGGGTCTGGAGTAGAAATGGTAATGTAGCCTATCGGATGGGCCGTGCAATCAAGGCTGGTCGCGTATGGACTAATTGCTACCATGCTTATCCTGCACATGCGGCTTTTGGGGGTTACAAAGAGTCTGGCATTGGAAGGGAGAATCATAAAATGATGTTAAATCATTATCAACATGTCAAAAATTTATTGGTAAGCTATAGTGAATCTAAATTAGGATTCTTTTAAGTATTAAAGAAGGCAAAGAACTGAAGGGCGGATTCATCCGCCCTTTTCTATGATTGATCTCAAGGAAAAGAGATGGTTGAACGAGTAGTTGCCACTGATGAGGCGCTTGGGCTTATTGAGGAACTTAAAGCCGAGTATGGCGCAATTCTGTTTCATCAATCCGGTGGATGCTGTGACAATAGCGCGGCTAACTGCTATCTCCCTACTGATTTAACGATTGGCCCATATGATGTCAAATTGGGAGAAGTGGGTGATGTCCCTTTTTATATCGGTAAACTGCAATACGAGTATTGGAAGCATACTCAACTTATCCTCGATGTCATAGAGGGGCAAGGCGGCACTTTTTCCTTAGAAGGATCTACTGGCAAAGCATTTCATACTCGCTCAAGACTCTTTACGGATGAGGAGTGGGCCTCAATTGAGGCGCAGGTGCTGGCAGATCTTGCTTGATTTTAGAAGTTGCTGATGATGAGTTAAGTAGGTGGGCAGATGAATCAATGGTCTGATCTACAATTATCCGACTATGACCGTTAACCTACCTCTACCCCAAAAGGCCGACCTCAAACCAATTCAAGGTTTTGAGATGGGCATTGCCGAAGCTGGAATCAAGAAAGCCAATCGTAAAGATTTGTTAGTCATGACTTTAGCCCCTGGATCTCAGGTTGCAGGTGTTTTTACCCTCAACCGCTTT
>CAIMPQ010000146.1 GCA_903843315.1 uncultured beta proteobacterium | reverse complement strand
GTTACGCACAAGTAACCACATTGCTGCCATTACCAAACACATCCCGCTGATTTGCATCCAGGTGATGGGTTCTGCCAAGACTAAATAGCCCATAAAGATCGTAGAGACTGGACCCAGTATCCCGGCTTGAGCAACTAGCGGTGAGCCTATGCGATTAATGGCAATCATGATCAGCAGCATTGGGATGACTGTGCACACGCTAGCATTGAGAAGACTTAGCCAATAAATTGGCAGGGCTTGTTCAAAAATAGCGCTAGGATGATAAAGAGTAGATTGCAATACGCTCATGACTGCTGAAGCGCTACTCGCATAGACCACCAGCCGGACGCTACCAATGCGTTGAACCATCTCTCCTGAGCCAATCATGTAAATAGCGTAGGAACAAGCGCTTCCAAATACCAGAATCATTCCTAACCAGGCGCTAATACCGGCCGAGCTAGCATCTTGAATGAAGACAATGAAGACGCCCAAATAACCAACGATTAGGGCATACCACTGCAAACGGGAAATGGGTTTTTGTAAAACAAAATACGAAATCAATAAAACAATGGTTGGGGTGAGATAAAGAACAATTCGCTCAAGTCCAACGGAGATGTATTGCAGTCCCAAGAAATCGATATAGCTGGATAAAAAATATCCCAAAAATCCAAGGAAAAATAATTTTCCGCGATCAAGCCAGGTAATAGGACTCATCGGCTTTCTGCGAGCTTCCCACCAGAAGATTCCCCAGAATAAAGGCATAGCCATGAGCATGCGCAGTGCTAAAAGAGTTTCAGAGTCTGCTCCGTATGTAAAAGAAAGCTTAACCAGAATCGCCTTGCCCGAGAAAAGCATTGCGCCTACACCGGCCATTAAGATGCCGTAAAGATAACGTTGATGGTGGTGTGCTGCGCTTGCTGAATGCATGCTGTTTTATAACAGTTTATTGAGCAGACTTCTCATTTCTAAGATAGTTTCAGAGGGAGTTAACCCAAGCGGGCCTATACCCCTATTAACTAGGCTATCGGCGGCGTAAGCATGGAGCTCAACAGCAATGCAGCTTGATTCCCATAAGCTCAAAGCATGACGGACGCCTTGGGCAGCAAGCGCGGCAATACTACCAGTAAGTGCGTCGCCCATGCCGCCAGTACCCATGCCGGGGTTTCCAGCTTGGCATTCCAGCGCTGCATTTTCTGGTGAAGCAATTAAAGTGTGTTGACCTTTTAATATAACAATGGCTTGCGTTAGTGAAACTAACTTTTCAATCGCTTCCAGACGATTTACTTGAACCGCTTCTGTATTGCTATTTAATAGCGTGGCTGCTTCGCCTGGATGTGGCGTTAAGACAGTCTGCCCTGGATATTGTTGATTCCGTTTTTGGACAGCATGCAGCAATTCAGGTGAATCAGCCATGAGATTCAATGCATCTGCATCAATTACTAAAGGAACACTGGGATAGACGAGGACTGCATTCAGCCATGCCCGTGCTAAATCCGATTTTCCAAGTCCAGGACCAATGGCAATGACATCGGGTTTGATCTCACTCAGTCTGGCATTAGCCTTAGAGCTAGCCTGCTCAATCATCAACTCCGGATGATCTAAATAGGCATGTGCACTAACGGGATCGAGCATCTCTAACATCGTCCAGCCTGCCCCCAGATGAAGGCAAGCATTGCCAGCTAATAAGAGTGCGCCTGACATGCCTGGCGAACCACCGATTAAAACAACTTTGCCTGCATTGCCCTTATGTTCATCAGGAGCGCGCCTCAGGCGTTGGACTAAGGCGAGTGCATCTAATTTGGTTGGTAAAGGGCTCATACCAATAGTATCGCTCTGATTTGATGTGCGAACAGGTCAATCATGGGCTCTATTCTGCGACCTTAGCTCCTTGAATCTGATGGCGTTGCATTGATGTAGCAACAAATCCAGACTGTTTTAGTTGAGCAATGACTGCACTTAAATAAAGGGTAGTTTCTTCATAATTGGCTCTGGCCTTTGGGATACCAATCGCTTGATTGATTACCATAAAGCGTCCTGGCAGCATACGTAAGCCATCATAACGTTTAGCATCACTTTCCAGTTGCTGCTTAACGCCTGCGGCTACATTACCTTTACCGGACATGAAATCGTCAACTACTGCCTGCGAACTGGTGGCACGGAGAAGGGTGGCATTTTTAATTTCTCTAGTGAGATAGAGGTCATACGCACTACCTTTACCGACAACGATCTCATTTCCAGCCATATCGACCTCTTCATTGCGCTTAAGTGGTGAAGCGGCTTTCACCATGTAGGCCCCCTCAATTTGGATATAGGCTGGCGTATAGCTAATATCTGCACCGCGAACAGGATCGATTGCAACAAAAACCAGATCTATTTCACCACTTTTAATTCCATCAACGGTTGCACTCGCTGTTTTAAATGGAATAAGTTGTACCGGTAAGTTAATACGCTGACCAATTTCATTTGCAATATCAATGGTGACGCCAGTTAGTTTTTTACTTACAGCATCTTCATTGGCTAATAAAGGATTGCCTAAATTAATTCCAACACGAAGAGTGCCGGTTGGGGTAAAAGAAGACAGGGTGGCAGAGTCAATCATTTTCATGGGTTGAGATGGCTGAGCTAATGTTACCTGTGCAATACAGAACAGTGCTAAGCAGTGTAAAAATTTGATCACGGGGATGAGATAAAAAAACCGCGGCGAGCCGCGGTTTGATTTTGCTAAAAAAGAAATTACTTCTTAGCGTCCGCTGCAGGCGCTGGTGCTGGTGCTGCTGGAGCAGCTGCAGGAACATCTTTCTTAGCTTCTTCAACATGCATCGCTTCAGCGCCATGTTTTTCGCCGCCCATATCAATGTCGCCGCCGCCTTTAACGAGTAAATAGGCGGTGGCACCAACTAATACTAGTACCATGATGATGATTGAACGGTTGCTCATTGCTTTTCCTTCAGTTTGGTTGAAATTGGGACAATATTAACCCTTCTTATGTGCTGGGTAAATCCTAGAAAGCCCTAGGTCCTGGAAGTTTGGGCTTAACTAGGTATTTATACTAATCTGATGAAGGGCTGCAGTCGGTACTGTTGCCCTTATTTCAAGAGGTAAGATGAAATGATGTTGATGTTTAAGGTAGACAGATGAGCCCAAAGCTTCCCATTACCAATTCGCAATCCATCACGGATTTTTTAAATATCAAAAAGAGTGATATCTCTGAGGAGAGCTCAGATGAGTCCTATAAATTTGCTTTTGGCGATGAAGCATTCCTATCTCGCAGAGAAACTATTGGGATTCGTTTTGAATTAGAGCTTTTAAAGCCAGAAATTCTCTTGCATGAACATGGAATTGCACACACCATTACGGTATTTGGCTCCACTCGCTTTGTCAGCAGAGACAGGGCTTTGGAAATGGAGAGGAATGCCAAGACTCCCAAGGACATTGAAGTCGCTAGAAAAGCATTGCTACATAGCCAGTATTATGAATCCGCCCGAGAGTTTGGTGCCTTAATAGCCCATTACAACGCCACGCAACATCAAAATGCAAACAAGTTACATATCTGCACTGGTGGGGGGCCCGGCATTATGGAGGCCGCAAATCGAGGCGCCTTTGAAGCTGGAGACAAAACGATTGGCTTTAATATTAGTTTGCCAAGAGAGCAACACCCTAATCCTTATGTAAGTCCTGGATTAAGCTTTCGTTTTCATTACTTTGCCTTGCGTAAGATGCATTTTATGCTTCGGGCAAGAGCAATCGTTGCGTTTCCTGGGGGATTTGGATCGTTCGATGAGTTGTTTGAAGTACTTACTCTAATGCAGACTAAAAAGGTTGAGCGTTTTCCGGTGATTCTGGTAGGAAAAGCATTTTGGACGCAAATGATCCATTTTGAGCAGATGATTGAATTTGGGGTTATCGACGAGGAAGATATGAAGATGATTCACTTTGCTGAAACCGCCGAACAGACCTGGAAAATCATTCAAGATCACTATCAACTGACTTAAAGAGGGCGCGGGAGAGGGTGCGGGTCACCTGTAAAATGATCTAAAGGCTTATTTATGAATCCACAGAACACCAGTATTGCCACTTCTCTAGACTTACCGAGCTATCTCATTGGCGCTGCCATACTTTTAGTCGTGATGGTTTTTCATGGTGCACTTTTATTACAAATTTCTAAGCGCTACGAGGTAAAAACTTTTCTATATTTATCTGAGAAGAAATATTCTGATGTAGCGTTGAGTTTCTATATCAGTGTATTTTGTTTATTCATTACCCATATTGCCGAAATTGTCCTCTGGGGACTTGCCATCTATGCGTTAAGTTTGTTGCCTACCCTGGGACAAAGTATTCTATTTAGTGGCAGCACCTATACAGCGATGGGCTTTATGGAGGACATCCTTCCAGAGGGCTGGAAAATGTTAGCAGTCATTATTGCTTTCTCGGGTATGTTTGCCTTTGCTTGGACCGCCTCAGTCATGATTTCAATGACCAGGAATTTCCGTCAGGCTTACACTAAACTTCATATGCATAAGCTCAATATTTCTTCTGAAATTATTGATCGCTTCAAATAAGTGATGAGTAAAGTATGGGATGCCGTCATCGTTGGCGGTGGTGCGGCAGGTCTATTTTGCGCTGGAGTTGCCGGACAGCTTGGCAAAAAAGTATTGGTCCTGGATCATGCGCCAGTGCTCGGTGAGAAGATTCGGATTAGTGGAGGAGGACGCTGTAATTTTACGAATCTTCATAGCAGTCCTGCCAACTTTCTCTCACTGAACCCGCATTTTGTCAAAAGCGCCTTAGCTAAATACCCTTCGAGTGAATTTATCAAGCTTGTGGCGTCGTATGGGATTGAATATCACGAGAAGCATCAAGGACAATTATTTTGCGATGACTCTGCTAAGCAAATCATTGATTTATTAATGTCAGAATGTAGAAAAGGCAATGTTACTATTCGCAATCCAGTTCTTGTCGAGTCCATTGCGCAAGAAGGGGGTAACTGGGTATTACGCACAGATGCTGGAGTTGAAAAAACCAAATCACTTGTGATGGCTACAGGTGGACTGCCGGTACCAGCGATTGGTGCTACAGCCTATTCTTTAGATATCGCTAAACAATTTGGCTTGAATGTAGTGGAGCCAAGGCCAGCCTTAGTCCCACTTTCATTTACGGCAGAGACATTTGGTAGTCTAAATGAGTTGGCTGGCTTAAGCGTCCCCGTTCGTATCGCTTCTGGCTCAAAAGGGCATCGTTACGGCGCTTGTCGATTTAACGAGGACGTTTTGTTAACTCACAAAGGTTTATCTGGGCCTGCAGTTCTGCAAGCAAGTAGCTATTGGACAGAGGGCGAGCCCATCCATATTGATTGGTTGGGTGCTGTCGAGCGAGCTAATGGATTTAATTGTGATGTGCTTTTTAATGATGAAGATAATCGACTGAAATCAGCAGAGACAATTTTGGCTTCAGTCTTACCACAGCGCTTAGCTAAAGCGTTTGCAGAGCAGAAAAATGTAACGGGTCGTAAGTGGGCAGAGGTTTCAAAAAAAGATCGCCAAGCCCTCAAAGAATTGATTACGAATTGGTCCGTTAAGCCAGCTGGTACATTGGGCTGGAAAAAGGCGGAGGTCATGCTAGGTGGAGTCGACACCAAAGATCTCGATGGTCAAACCATGATGTCGCGGCAGAACCCAGGATTATTTTTTATTGGCGAGTGTGTAGATGTTACTGGCCACCTTGGGGGTCATAATTTTCAGTGGGCCTGGGCAAGTGGATTTGTTTGCGCACAAGCCCTCTAGGTACTCAGATAATTAGACTCTGGGCTTTTTCTTTTTTTCACGCGAACGGATGTTTAAAAGTTCTACCGAGAGCGAGAACGCCATTGCCACATAGACATAGCCTTTGGGGATATGAACCCCCATTCCCTCAGCAATCAGTACCACGCCTACGACGGTAAGAAAAGATAGGGCTAAAACCTTGATAGAGGGGTGGCGATGGACAAAGTCGCCTATTGGCTTTGCCGCAATGAGCATGATGATCACTGACGCTAGAACAGCAGCAATCATGACGCTAATTTCATCAACCATACCTACTGCGGTAATCACGCTATCCAAGGAGAAGATGATATCGAGAAGGCCGATTTGAACGACAGATCCAATGAAGAGTGCCGTCATGGATTTGGCTGCGCTTTGACTGTCACCAGCCCCAGTTTCGTCATTGTGATCACCCACCTCTACTTCGGTGTAGATCTCTTTTGAGGCTTTCCAGATTAAGAAGAAGCCACCTAAAAGTAAGATCAGATCTCTACCACTAATGGCATGTTCAGTAATCGTGAATAGTGGGTTGGTTAGACTCATGACCCAAGACAAACTCAGCAATAACAAGATACGAGTAACTAAAGCAAAAATGAGACCAAAGCGACGTACTTTTTCACGGATCTCTATAGGTAGTCTATTTGCGATAACGCTAATGAAAATAATGTTATCGATACCCAGAATGATCTCTAAGGCAGAAAGTGTTAAAAATGCGATCCAGGCATTGGGGTCACTAATGAGTTGCAAAAAGCTTTCGATCATTTTTTATAGGTTTCAGTAGGTGTGAGGTAAAGTGTATCTAAGTAAATGAAATCAGTAATTTCTATGAATAAGCCCACACAATGTATCAGGATATTGCTGCTTAGCGGCCTGCTGTCCTTGTCTTTTCATGTGCAGGCGGTCTATCCAGAAAAGCCAATCAAAATTATTATCGGTTTTCCAGCGGGCGGTCCTTTAGATGCGCATATTCGTCTTCTCGTGGATAAATTACAGACTAGCTTGGGTCAAACCGTTATTGTGGATTACAAGGCTGGCGCTGGCGGAACAGTAGGAGCGCAATTTGTGGCTCAGTCGCCAGCTGATGGATATACAGTTCTCCTGGCCAATACAGGCACGATGGTAATCAACCCTGCCATTTATTCAAATCCACCTTACGAAACTTTGAGAGATTTTCAGCCCATCGCAAGAACTGCTCAGCAGCCATTGGCATTAATAGTTAATAAGGATGTGCCAGCGAATACCTTAAAGGAGTTTATTGCGTACGCGAAAGCCAATCCTGGCAAATTGAATTATGGTTCTGCAGGTAATGGCGGTATTTCTCATTTGGTTCCAGAAATGTTAAAGAGTGAGACGGGTATTTTTATGGTGCACATCCCATTTAAGGGGAGCGCACCCGCTTTCACAGATTTGATTGCCGGGCACGTCCAATTTATGGCGGAGTCTGTACCCCAGGCGGCAAATTATGCAAAGCAGGGTAAGGTGAAGGCATTAGCGGTAACCAGCGTCAAACGTAATCCCGCATTACCCAATACGCCCACTGTGATTGAGACGGGAGTCGCCAATTTTGAGGTTGTAGGGTTTTATGGAATTTTGGCGCCAAGAGGCACCCCTCCAGAGGTAACTAATAAATTGAGTCAGGCATTCAAAGAGACCTTAGAGTCTTCAGAAGTTCAAAAAAAGATGATTGATCAGGGGGCTGATCCCGCTTATTTAAATGCTGAGCAATTTTCCAAGTTCCTGGCAGCAGAAATGCCCCGCTGGGCAAAGGCAGTTAAACAGGCTGGGGCAAAGCTGGACTAGCTTCTGCTTAACGCGTTACTTGCTTGCTTGATTTCTCATCCAGTCAGCAGTATTGAAGAAAGACTCTTCGAGTTGCTTGGCAATATTTCCTTCAATGCCACAATCTGCGAGTGCTTGGTACATGCAGGCCAGCCACTGATTCCGTTCTTTCATACCAATTTTAAAGGGTAGGTGTCTCGCCCGCAGCATAGGGTGTCCATATTTTGGAGAGTAGATATCTGGACCACCCATCCAGCCAGTCAGGAAAAATTTAAGCTTTTCTCTAGAGTTGGAAAGATCCAGTGGATGCATGGCTCGGAGTTCGCCAAAATTGACTTCTAGCGCCATGAGATCGTAAAAGCGATCCACCAGCTCTTCTACCTTATCAATGCCACCAATGGCCTCATAAATGGATTGTCTTTGACTCATGGACTAATTTTAATACTCGGGCGTAGGGGAATTGGCAGTTTGGCTATTTGGGTATAGAGTAGATATGAAAGATTTCACCAACACCTACTTTAGGAGAGCAAAAAAATGGATGCAAAGGATTTGCAAAAATGGCAACGAGAAAAAGCGAAAGAACTTTTTGACTATTCACATACTCTTTTAGAGGCCGCCAAGAAACTCAGTGAGCACCATATAGCTGAGATGGAGTGGGGCATGAAAAATGCGCTTGATAGTGCTAAGTCAGCGGCTAAAAATGATCTAGAGAAGCTCAAGAGCTTACAAGAGGATGCTACTAAAGAGGCGGCTAAACGTGCTGCTGTGTATCAAAAGAAAGTCAAATCGGTATTGAAGGAATTGGGCGATAGCGCTGCTGATGAAACTGAGAAGCATCTGGAGAAGGTTCGTGCATCCCTAGTCACCTGGCTTGAAGATGCGGAAAATAAAATGCCTTCGCATGCTGATAAGTTGTCAAAGGTGGTTAGTGAGATGTCTACAACGGGTCAGAATATGTTTAAAGAAGGTCGACGAATTGTTAATGAGGTTGCTGATGCAGCGGAAAAAAACATCGAAGAATTAGTGAAGAGATCGCCTGCCTCAAAAAAGAAGTCTGATTAACGAAATTAATTCAAAAGACTGAAAGCTAAGCCGCCTCAAATCCAGAGGCGGTTTTTTATTTCCAGCCCTGCAACCACAATTCACTATTGGTGAGATCACGCCAAGGAATCAGAGCTGTTTTTTTAGAATAGACTGCTTCAATTTCTACGAATTCAATTTTCTCATTGGGAGGCTCTGGATAAATGACTTTGCTTACCAAAAAATGTTTTTGTTTAGCAATCGGTTGAACAGCCGTCCATTTGCTCAGCAATAGTTTTTTGGGGCTTATGTTATTCATTGGTAAATGCAGAATTTAGAGTGCAGCGCATTGGTAATCCTGACTGCCAGTCTTAAGTACCCCTGATGAGGGCGTAAATTCATATCTAGAGTCCTGAGTCAGCGCGGGGCACTTCTGATCAAAGTAGCTTTGGTTACCAAGGCTGCCACAATAGTCGAGATTAATATCTTTCAATTCCATTTGGGCTTTTCTGAGGACCATCGAAACCTTGGCTTCTGTCGGAGAGTTGCATGACCAGGTAGTGTGGGTATCGCGTTCGCAAGCGCATAAGCACACTAAGGCAAAGGCATAGGCTATCAAGTGTAAATAGGATGGTTGCATCAGAGAAGAATAGTCAAATTTAGCAAATCCTGCCCAATTTTCTATTTTGGGATTAGTATTTATGACAGATTGTTTTATTAAACAATAATAAAAATACTAAAAATCAATAAAGGAGATGTTGTGGATACAAACCGGAGGGATGCCCTTAAATTAGGCGCATCAGCAGCAATGAGCGGCATATTTATTTCCAATGCACTCGCCGCCCCAGGTGATCGTCAATCTATAGTGGTGGAGCCTATGACAGGTAAAGCAGGCTTTCGTATTGCCAACTACATACCTAAAATGGGTGCAACATCTAGATTGGGTCTGGTGACGAATGATGGCTTGGTCATTGATATTCCCGCAGAAGCTGCACGCCAAAAAGTGCAACTGTCTTTTGATCCTAGCTCCATGATTTCTTTGGCTACCGCAGGCAATAGTGGTTTGATGGAATTAGCGGCTATTTTCAAAAATCGTGGTTCCAAATTAGTGAATGTGAACCAAGTAGTTTTGTTATCACCAATACCAAAGCCACAAAGCAATATTTACTGCGTAGGTTGGAATTATTTAGACCATTTTGAAGAGGGC
>CAIMPQ010000145.1 GCA_903843315.1 uncultured beta proteobacterium | reverse complement strand
CGTGGTTGCAAAGATTTTGGCTTGAGTTTTAAGTAATGAGTTTTTATAAAGGGGTGTAGCTCAATTGGCAGAGCGTTGGTCTCCAAAACCAAAGGTTGGGGGTTCGATGCCCTCCGCCCCTGCCACGATTTGAACTGAAAGCAATATGTCACAACAAACAGTAGGTCACTCTGAAGAAAAGAGCAGCTGGGTCTCCGGACTCGCTGCTTTAATCGTCGTTGCTGCGTTGGTGCTTTACTACACGCTGGCCGACCAATCTTTATTGTTGCGTTTGGCTGTCTTGTTTGGCGGTATTGCTGCAGCAGTTTTGATTGTGGCGATTTCACCGGATGGGCGTCGTTTCATCGCCTATGCAAAAGATTCTTGGTATGAAGTAAAAAAGGTTGTTTGGCCCACTCGTAAAGAGACCACCCAAATGACTCTAGTCGTATTTGGCTTTGTTCTGATCATGTCCTTGTTTTTATGGCTTGCAGACAAATTGATTGAATGGCTAGTTTTTTCAGTCTTCTTAGGCTGGAAGTGAGTAAGAAAAAATGACTGATACTGAATTGGCCGTAAACCCACAAGCTACTGGCAGCATGCGCTGGTACGTTATCCATGCTTATTCTGGAATGGAAAAGAGCGTTAAAAAGGGTCTTGAAGAGCGTATTGCACGCTCTGGCATGCCTGAAAAATTTGGCCGTATTTTGGTTCCTTCCGAAGAGGTTGTAGAAATCAAATCTGGCACAAAATCAGTAACTGAGCGTCGCTTTTTCCCAGGATATGTCCTGATTGAGATGGAAATGACCGATGAAAGCTGGCATTTGGTGAAAAACACGCCAAAAGTAACCGGTTTCGTAGGTGGCGTCCGCAATCGCCCAAGCCCTATTTCTACGGCTGAAGTGGCCAAAATCATGGATCAAATGCAGGCGGGGGTTGATAAACCCAAGCCTAAGACTCTATTTGAGGTTGGTGAGATTGTTCGCGTTAAAGAGGGTCCATTTATTGATTTCAACGGAAATATCGAAGAAGTCAATTATGAGAAGTCAAGACTGCGCGTTTCTGTTACAATTTTTGGCCGCGGTACCCCAGTTGAGCTGGAGTTCGGTCAAGTAGAAAAGATGTAAAAACAAGGACTTAGTCCTGGTTTCAGTAGTTAGCAGTGAAGTGGTTAGCAATAACCGAGGAGCGGAGCTAGAAAGCCAAAAACTAGCAAAGCGTTTACTCAACAGCGGTCTTTCCTTATTTGGTTAGGCGCGCTTTAAGGAGCAACACATGGCAAAGAAGATTATTGGCTTTATTAAGCTGCAGATCCCTGCAGGTAAAGCAAATCCATCACCACCCGTAGGTCCAGCATTGGGTCAACGCGGTCTAAATATTATGGAATTCTGTAAGGCGTTCAATGCTCAAACTCAGAGCATGGAGCCAGGCCTTCCAATTCCAGTTGTGATTACAGCGTTCGCTGATAAGAGCTTCACGTTCATCATGAAGACTCCTCCAGCAACCATCATGATTAAGAAGGCTGCGAAGATCGAAAAAGGATCTCCACGTCCGCATACCGACAAGGTAGGAAAAATTACTCGTGCTCAAGCGGAAGAAATTGCTAAAGCAAAAATGCCAGACTTGACAGCAGCCGATATGGATGCAGCTGTTAGAACTATCGCTGGTAGCGCCCGCTCGATGGGCATCACAGTGGAAGGTCTCTAATCATGACTAAGTTATCTAAACGCGTTAAAGCGATGCAGTCCAAAGTTGATCGCAACAAATTCTATTCATTAGATGATGCATTGAACCTCGTTAAAGAGTGTGCAACTGCAAAGTTCGATGAGTCTATCGATGTTGCTGTTCAGTTGGGTATTGATGCTAAGAAATCTGACCAAGTTGTACGTGGCGCAGTAGTGCTCCCGGCTGGTACAGGTAAGCATGTTCGTGTTGCTGTTTTTGCACAAGGCGAGAAGGCTGAACAAGCTAAAGCTGCTGGTGCAGAAATCGTGGGCATGGAAGAGCTTGCTGAGCAAATTAAAGGCGGCAAAATTGATTTTGATATTTTGATCGCATCACCAGACACAATGAAAATTGTTGGTACTTTAGGTCAAGTATTGGGCCCACGCGGCTTGATGCCGAATCCAAAAGTAGGAACAGTGACCCCTGACGTTGCTACTGCAGTTAAAAATGCAAAAGCAGGTCAAGTTCAGTTCCGTGTGGACAAGGCCGGTATCGTGCACGCAAGCATTGGCCGTCGTTCATTCGAGCCAACTGCACTGAAATCGAACTTACTCGCATTGCTTGAGGCTTTGAATAAAGCAAAGCCTCCTGCATCTAAGGGAATCTATTTAAAGAAGGTTGCCGTAAGCAGCACCATGGGTGCAGGCGTACGTGTGGACCAAGCATCGTTGCAGGCAACTGCTTAAGTAGCTTGTAACAAAAAAGAACTTTGGGTCGACTCCTGCTCTTTGAGTGAGAGTCGAACATCAAAGACCGTTGGCGAATTAGTTGCTTGTAAAGAGTTAGTTCTTAATTGTTACGAAAGTAATGGCCAGCGCAGATGGCGACCCTGAAAAGATTTTCACAAGAGTTTTTGTGAATAAATGATCAGACGCTGGTGTGTAACCCCAACTGGAAACAGTTGGTTTTTATGGAGTTGAACCATGCCTTTGAATGTACAAGACAAAAAAGCGATTGTTGCTGATGTCGGCGCTCAATTGGCGGGAGCCCAAACAGTTGTGCTTGCTGAATACCGCGGTATTCCAGTTGAGCAGTTAACTAAGCTACGTGCTAGCGCACGTGACCAAGGTGTCTATCTTCGCGTTTTGAAGAACACATTGGCGCGCCGTGCAGCACAAGGTACGCAGTTTGAGCCCCTTGCTGATTCGATGGTTGGCCCCTTGATCTATGGCATTTCTGCTGATCCTATTGCCTCGGCAAGAGTATTGCAGAATTTTGCTAAGACTCAAGACAAGCTGGTCATTACTGCTGGTCTTATTAACGGCAAGTTGTTGGACGTAGCAGGCGTTAAATCCCTTGCGTCAATTCCGAGCCGTAACGAGTTGTTATCTCAGTTGTTGGGCGTCATGTTGGCCCCAGTCTCTGCGATGGCTCGCGTATTGGGCGCAGTAGCGGCACAAAAAGCAGCAGGAGCACCCGCTCCCGTTGCAGCACCTGTAGCAGAAGTTGCTGATGTTGCAGCAGCCCCAGCAGAAGTTGTTGCTGAGGTAGTTGCCGAAACAGCCGCTCCAGAAGCAAGTGCTGAGCCTGCAGCTGCAAGCCCAGAAGCTGGAACAGAAACAAGTGAAACCCCTGCCGCTGAATAAGCGCAGATTAACTATTAAGTATTAGGAGCTAAAAATGGCGATTACCAAAGAAGAAATTATTGATGCAGTAGGTAGCATGTCTGTAATGGATCTGAACGATCTTGTTAAAGCATTTGAAGAGAAGTTTGGCGTATCTGCTGCAGCGATGGCTGTGGCTGGTCCTGCTGGCGCAGCTGGCGGCGCTGCCGCTGAAGAGCAAACAGAATTTACTGTTAACTTGCTCGAAGCTGGCGCAAACAAAGTTTCAGTAATTAAGGCAGTTCGCGAAATTACTGGTCTTGGTTTGAAAGAAGCTAAAGACTTGGTTGATGGCGCACCTAAGCCAATCAAAGAAGCTGTTGATAAGAAGACAGCTGAAGAAGCCAAGAAGAAGCTTGACGACGCAGGCGCTAAGTCAGAAATCAAGTAATAAAAACTTAACTAGCGCTTCTCAAAAAGAGGCGTTAGTCATGTTGGGTTTGATCTTTAGAGGTCAAACCCGATTTCATTTCTGATTGAAATCGGGTTTGCCTTCTGATACGACTGCAGAATGCAAGTTTGGTCGGACACTAGGTCTATACGATTTAGTGTTGTCCGCCAGTGATTGGTAGTGGCCAATCGCCAAATCTTTGTACAGTCGCTGAATTCGGAGATGAAATGAACTATAGCTTCACCGAACGCAAGCGAGTCCGTAAAAGCTTTGCTAAGCGAGT
>CAIMPQ010000144.1 GCA_903843315.1 uncultured beta proteobacterium | reverse complement strand
GGCAAATGCTACGGCGGCTGAATTTAAGGTTCCTTTGAAGCTTTTATCTTCCATGAGGGCAGCCTTCATCAAGCTCTTACCATCTGCTCCTGGAATTTTTGCTTCACCCGCTGGATATACCTCAGTCAATACCAAGGCATCAAAGTTTTTGAGAACCTGTACAAACTCACCAAAACAATCACGGGTTCTAGTAAAACGATGCGGCTGGAATGCCAATACCAAACGGCGGTCAGGATAAGCGCCTCTAGCTGCCGCTAATGTTGCAGCCATCTCAACTGGGTGATGACCATAGTCATCAATTAAAGTAAAACTGCCGCCGGTTGTAAGGGCAATATCACCATAGCGCTGGAAACGACGACCAACACCGCTGAATTCAGATAGGGCTTTTGTAATTGCTTCATCACCAACACCCAACTCTGTAGCAATACCAATGGCTGCTAGGGCATTTTGCACATTGTGCAAACCAGGTAAATTTAATGTCACTTCTAGTCGTCCAGGCTTATTGCCATGCCTGCGAACCGTGCGTCGATCCACTGTAAAAAGCATCTGAGTTCCATCAGCACGAACATTGCTGGCGCGGATGTCTGCATCCTCAGAAAGTCCATAGCGCAATACCGGCTGAGAGACGAATGGAATAATGTCTCGTACATTTGCATCATCAATACACAACACCGCTACGCCATAAAAAGGCATACGCTGAATAAATTGCACAAATGCCTGCTTCAATCGGGCCATATCATGCTGATACGTATCCATGTGATCAGCATCAATATTGGTAACTACTTCCATTGCAGGAAATAACTGCAAGAAAGAGGCATCAGACTCATCAGCCTCAACCACAATGAAGTCGCCCTGTCCTAAGCGTGCATTGGCACCAGCAGAATTGAGCTTTCCGCCAATTACAAAAGTGGGATCTAAGCCTCCTTCAGCCAATACCGAAGCTACCAAACTGGTTGTAGTCGTTTTGCCGTGGGTACCTGCAATAGCGATGCCCTGTTTTAGGCGCATTAATTCACCCAACATCACTGCGCGCTGGATAACGGGAATTTTTGCTGCACGAGCGGCAAGTACTTCAGGATTGTTTCCGGCAACTGCTGTAGAAATAACTACCGCTTCTGCAGTACCTATATTTCTAGGATCATGACCGATATGAATCACTGCGCCCAACTCTTTGAGGCGCTTTGTTACCGGGCCTTCGGCCAAATCAGATCCAGAGACTTGATAACCCAGGTTCAAGAGCACCTCGGCAATACCACTCATGCCTGCACCACCGATACCAACGAAATGAATTTGCTGAACAATATGCTTCATATGCCCACCCCCGCACAATCAGCGCAAACCTCAGCTACACGCTGAGTTGCCTGTGGTTTAGCTAATGCATGCGCACGTAAGGCCATTTCTTTTAAGTCCTCACGACTCAAGTTTTGAATCATTAAAGCTAAATCTTGTGCATTGAGATATTGCTGTGGCAACAGAATTGCCGCATCTGCATCGGATAAAAATTGGGCATTTGCTGTTTGATGATCGTCAATGGCAAAGGGAAATGGTATTAAGCAAGATGCCACGCCGCAAGCAGCTAACTCAGAAACGGTCATTGCACCAGAGCGACAGATCACTAAATCTGCTTGTGCATAAGCTGCTGGCATATCGTCGATGAAAGGATGAATATCTGCAGTAACGCCTGCATCTGCATACCGCTTTTGTAGCGCATCTACATGTTTATCACCAGCCTGGTGGATGATTCGAGGACGAGAGTCTTGAGGGATTAATGCCAATGCAGCAGGAATGATTTCATTTAATGCTGCAGCCCCTAAGCTACCGCCTACAACTAAGATAGATAAGGGTCCCTGACGTTGCTCATAGCGCAATGCAGGTGCAAGCAGATGCTCAAACTCTGCGCGGATGGGATTACCAACCCACTCGGCATGCGCCATCGTATTTGGAAAACCAGTTAATGTGCGCATGGCAATTTTCGCCAGCGCAAGATTGGCACTACCGGCAACAGAATTAGACTCATGCAAAACTAATGGGCGCTTTAACAACTTAGTTACTAAACCACCAGGGAAAGTAATGTAACCGCCCATACCCAAGACCACAGATGGTCGTATACGGCGCATGATCTTCCAGCTTTGGAAGCAAGCCCGCATTAAATTCAATGGCAACATTACTTTGGCTTTGAGTCCCTTACCGCGCAGACCGCCAAACTCAATTGCCTCAAATGGAAAATCGCAGGACTTCACTAGGCGGTATTCCATGCCATTTTGGTTGCCCAGCCATGACACATTCCAACCACAGATCCGTAAATATTCAGCGACTGCAAGGCCTGGGAAGATATGCCCACCTGTGCCACCAGCCATCACCAGAATGGAGGGTCTTGTCACAACTTCCCTCCACGCATCAAAACGCGATTCTCGTAATCAATCCGCAGCAGCATCGCAATCGCAACGGCATTCATTAGGATTCCAGAGCCACCGTAACTGACGAGCGGCAAAGTCAACCCTTTAGTTGGGAGCAAACCTAAGTTCACGCCCATATTGATAAAGGCTTGCCAGCCGATCCAGATTGCTACACCTTTCGCGGCAAGGCCCGCAAAACTGCGATCTAGCTGCAAAGCGGTACGGCCAATAATGAATGCACGCCGAATAATCCAATAGAACAAGAAGATGATGACGACTACTCCAACAAAGCCAAGCTCTTCACCAATCACCGCCATAATGAAATCGGTATGTGCCTCTGGGAGGTAATGTAATTTTTCTACGCTGCCGCCAAGGCCCAAACCAAACCACTCGCCGCGACCAAATGCCATTAGAGAATGGGTTAATTGATAGCCTTTGTTTGCCGCATTATCCACTTGCCATGGATCCATAAATGCCAACATGCGGCCACGACGGAAGGGAGAGAGCGCAATCATCGTGGCACCACTCATTAAGCCAACCGCTATCAAGCCACCAAATAATTTCGCGTTAATGCCACCCAAAAACAGAATACCGAAGGCAATTAAGGCAACCACTACAAATGCGCCCATATCTGGCTCAGCCATTAAGAGCCCACCAACTAGAGCAACTGCTATCCCCATCGGCAACATACCCTTAACAAAAGAGTGCAAATACTCTTGGCGTTGCACGGTATAGCTTGCAGCAAAAATAACAGCCGCAAATTTCATTAGCTCAGAAGGCTGGAAGTTCATCAGACCCAATGGGATCCAACGCTTAGCCCCATTCACACCCTTACCTACACCAGGGATAAGAACTGCAATTAATAAGAGGACCGTAAACCCGAAAATAAGCGGTGAGTAGCGATCCCATATTTTGGTCGGTATCTTGAAGACCCAAATACCCACTCCAATTGCGATCGCTAAAGAAATCACGTGACGAAATAAGAAAAAGTTGCTGCTGTAATTGGCATACTTAGGGCCATCCGCCAAAGTAATGGAAGCCGAATACACCATTACCAAACCAATTAGCATGAGTGATAAGACGGCCCATACCAGTAACTGGTCATATTCCATCATGCGAGAGCGCGTTTGCTCTACACCAGATACTGCATCTCTTAAGCCCGTGCGGAAGTTGGTGATTCCACCCCTAGAAAAATTCCAGAAGCGATCTAAACCTAAACGATTTTCAGGAAACAGTTTTTCTTTTAAATTCATGCCTGGACTCCTTCGAAGCGCATTCCCAATTCTTCGACTTCACTAGCAAATGCCTCTGCGCGAGCAACATAATCCTTAAACTGATCTAGACTTGCGCAAGCTGGAGAAAGCAAAACTAAATCGCCTGTTTGTGCCTGCTGCGCTGCAGCCTTGACAGCTGCCTCTAAGTTACCGCTCATGGTGCAAGAAATATCCTCACCTAGAGTTTCGCGAATAGTGAGGGCATCTTTACCGATCAAGAAAACACCTTTAACAAATCGCAAAGCAGGCTCACGTAATGGACTGAAATCTTGGCCTTTGCCATCACCGCCAGCAATCAGCCAAATTCTTTTGCCCGATTCATTGCTACCCAAACCGTTTAAGGCAGCTACAGTGGCACCTACATTGGTACCTTTGCTGTCATCGACATACTCAACATCGTTAACGATCGCAATACTCTGAACCCGATGAGGCTCGCCATGGTAATCACGCAGTCCATGTAAGAGAGCATTCATTGGCAAGTTAGCAGCCCTTGCCAAAGCAAGCGCAGCCAATGCATTCAATGCGTTATGTCGGCCACGTATTCTTAATGCATCAGCGGGGATTAAGCGCTTGAGGCGCAATGGCTCAGCTTCTGCAACTGCTGCCGATTTGCGACGACGCTTTGGTTTTGGATCATTATCTTCTTCCACCTCAGCCCATACCAACCAGTCAATACCGCCTGCACGTAAATCATGCTCAATACCGAAGGCACCTTGCTCATCTGGCTTACTAGAGCCAAATGTCACAATTGTT
>CAIMPQ010000143.1 GCA_903843315.1 uncultured beta proteobacterium | reverse complement strand
TCAGCATAGCGGCTTGATTCAGCACTATCTCTCTGAGCGTGAAGGACAGGATCGTGTGGAGAACTTACAAGAATTAATTAATGCTGCCACTGCATTTATTGCAGAAGAGGGTTACGGGCAAGATGCAACTGCAGCAATGCTACCAGGAGAAAATGCGCCAGGCGTGGTGGAAGTTTCCCCATTGGCCGCATTCCTATCCCATGCTTCTTTGGAGGCGGGAGATAACCAGGCTCAAGCTGGGCAAGATGCTGTTCAGTTGATGACAGTGCACTCAGCAAAAGGCCTGGAGTTCACCTCGGTATTTATTACTGGTCTTGAAGAAGGCTTATTCCCCCATGAAAACAGCATTAATGAGCAAAATGGTTTAGAGGAAGAACGTCGTTTGATGTATGTAGCCATTACGCGCGCCAAAGAACGCCTGTATTTATCGCATACCCAATCTCGCATGCTGCATGGCCAGGTTCGCTACAACATGCCTTCACGGTTCTTAGAAGAGTTACCAGCTGACTCATTGAAGTGGCTTACACCAAAGGCCAAAGATGCTCGTTGGGGTGGCAGCACAAGATCAGGAGCTACTTGGCAAGATGGCTATACCCGTCAACGTGAATATGAGTCGAATGATTTCTTTGATTCTGGTAGTGATCGGCAAAAACCCACTAAGCGGATTGGTTCAGCTTCGACTGAAGTCAAAAGAATGGCCTCACCACCGCGTGGGGATTACCCATTCACGATTGGTCAAAACGTTTTTCATACGAAATTTGGCGAAGGCCGGGTTACAGGCTTAGAAGGCGTAGATGTGGATGCACGTGCTCAAGTGAACTTTAAGCGCCACGGCGTGAAGTGGTTGCAACTAAGCATTGCCAAGCTAGCTGCGATTGACTAAGTTGATACTTGTTAAGTGGGCAGAACGACTTCGTCTTCTGTGAAGCAGGCTTTCCAGGTTGCATAGAAAGAGCAGTGCATCACGGTTAAGCCTGCCATCGAGAGAGGCGCTACGATGAATGAAGCTGCTTGGCCCAAGTCCATAGCATCAAAGAGCATACCAATCGTTAGCGGTATGGCAATTAAGATAGCGCTCCAGATAGCGAGATATAAGAAGAAGGCTGCCTTGTTTTTCCAGCAAGCCAAATAGCTAGAAAAGATTGCTTGTGGAACAGACATATCAGCCCACGCTACTAGTACTGGTGAGAACCACATGAGCATGGCTACAGGTATGTACAGAATCGCACCAAAGAAAAGAACCAGATAGATTTGACGGAGTGCCTCAGGTGTAATGGGTTTATCGCTAGTCATTAATGGAAGCAGCAATTCAAAATCCACTACAAGACTCAAAATAAAGCTCAACAGCAAAATAAGTGCGGCATAAATGAGGCCTAACTGCAGGATGCGCTTACGAATGAGTTGGCCTGATTGCAGCGCGATCAAATATACCGTCGGTCTGATGCGCTCTTTTTGAATGGCTTGACGACAAGCGGTCATAAAGCCAACTGCAAGAGTTGGTGTAAACAGGAGAACAGCAAATACACCAATGATCGGAATAATCACGGCTAGCTGCGCAACAAATATATACATAAAGACGAGCATCAAGAAGCCCAAGGGATTCTGCTTGAATAGCCAAATGCCTTGCCTTATCCAGGCATAGCCTTCTTGTGGAGCAACAGAGTTTAGTTTCATAGGGAGCGACGGCTTAAAAGAATTCGTTCAAAGTGGGTTGGGTCATGAGGGGTCAGCATTTGCGCATCGCGTGGTAAATAGAAATCCCATAATCTAGAAACCCAAAAGCGTAGAGCCGCAGCTCGCAACATCAAAGACCAGCTGGCTTGCTCTTCTTTTGTGAGAGGGCGTACAGATTGATAAGCATTCATGAGGGCCTCAACTCTAGTGGGGTCCAAATCAAATTTGTTCTCAGCAAGACACCAATCATTTACGGTGACCGCTAAATCGAATAACCATTTATCAGTACCGGCAAAATAAAAATCAAAGAAACCACCCAATTGATCATTGGAGGTATCAGGCGCCCCCTTTGGGTCAAACAGCACATTGTCACGAAAGAGATCGCAGTGACTAGAGCCTTGGGGTAGAGCATCGTAATTGCCTGAGCTAAAAAATTCCTCTTGAGAAGCTAACTCATGAGTTAGCAAATCTTTTTGTGATGAGTTTAAATGCGGCAATACCAAGGGAATTGTTTTTTGCCACCAGCCCAGACTGCGTAAGTTCTCTTGGGTCTTAGAAAAATCTTTTCCCGCCAAATGCATTTGGGCTAACATCTCACCCACTAAGGCGCAATGTTGTGCCTTAGGTTGTAGACGCGATATGCCGGGTAGCTTCGTAACGATTGCGGCGGGTTTACCTTTGAGAGAAAATAAAATTTCACCCTGCTTATTCTCAATCGGTTTTGGGACCGGTATCCCCTTCTCCGCTAAGTGGCGCATTAACTCAAGGTAGTAAGGTAACTGCTGTGCAGACAATCTCTCAAAAATGGTTAAAACATATTCCTGTTTTTTTCCATCCTTGGTGGTATCTAAGAAAAAATTAGAGTTTTCTATGCCACCATGAATACCGCGAATATCACTGGCCTGACCAATATTGAAATCCTGGGAAATCCAATTAGAAATATCACCAAGCTCGATCGGAGTAAAAACAGCCATAGAACCGCGTCAGTATTTTTTAATTAAAAGGAATGCTGATGCTGGGCACGCTCAGAAGTTCACCCTCTCCAGGTTGGGCGCCTGGTTTAACGGAGTCTGGCGGAGACATGTCGTAGGAAGTGTATTTAGTTTTCACCTGTACTTGGGTAGGACCATTGGCGTCTTTGTATTCAGTGACCTCCGTGCCCCGATTATTCTTATACTGATAACTAGGCTGACGATTTTGTGGCCCGTCTAAAGCACCTGCTGGACTAACTGTCGGTGCCAGTGGCTGGTTATTGATTCGATTGAGTTCAGAGGGGCTTAGGGCTTGGCTGTTATTCTGAGCTTGTGCTGATCCAACTCCAAGGAGTCCAAAAACCATAAAAAAGCTCATCAGAGCCAGGTTTTGACTTGGGAGGTGGCTAATTAAGTTAGTTAGAGCATGCATCATTTTTCACCTTTTTAAGCCTACTCTCGGGCGGTTCCTTAACCAGACCTGTAGGCAATTCACAACTAGATTGTACGATTGCGGTATGACTAAACATAGACTCTTGTTGGTAGACGGTTCTAGCTACCTCTATCGCGCCTTCCACGCTATGCCAGACCTGAGAAATGGGGCTGGAGAGCCCACTGGGGCTATCTATGGCATGGTCAACATGATGCGCCGCGCTCGGTCTGAGCTCAAGGCTGACCATATTGCCTGCGTTTTTGATGCCAAAGGTAAGACTTTTCGCGATGAAATGTACTCGGAGTACAAGGCCCATCGCTCTCCGATGCCTGAGGATTTAGTAAAGCAAATCGAGCCTATTCATGCCATGGTGAAAGCTTTGGGTTGGCCCATATTGATGGTCTCTGGTGTGGAGGCGGATGATGTGATCGGAACCTTGGCTTGTCAAGCAACCGAAGCGGGATGGGAAACCATTATCTCTACTGGTGATAAAGATTTGGCTCAGCTAGTAAATCCGTCTGTGACTTTGATTAATACGATGACGAATGAAAAGCTCAATATCGAGGGCGTGATTGAAAAATTTGGAGTGCCACCCGATCGAATCGTTGACTATCTGTCAATCATCGGCGATACCGTTGACAATGTTCCAGGCGTTCCGAAAGCTGGTCCAAAGACAGCTAATAAATGGTTGGCCGAGTACGGGGATTTAGATAACTTGATGGCGAATGCAGATCAAGTAAAAGGTGTAGTTGGTGAAAATCTGCGTGCTTCGTTAACTTGGCTACCGCAAGCACGTCAGCTCATTACCGTAAAAACAGATTGTGATTTATCACCTCATTTACCTGGCTTAGATGATTTGCATGCGAAAGCAGAAGATGCTCCTTTATTACGAGAATTATTTGAGCGTTATGCTTTTAAGACTTGGTTACGTGATGTGGAGAAAAAGCTAGAAAGCCCTTCAGACATGGCTCCTGAGTCAGTCCCAGACTTTGATTTGGCTGGGAGCCCAATCCTTAGAGAGGCTTCAGAAGAGGTTATTGCATTCCCTAAAAAGTCTGCGGTGATTGCCACTTCTCCTACAAAAGATTTGTCGCAAGACACAAGAGACATACAAGATGCTCTGGGTAAAAATTATGAATGCGTAGTAGATGAGGCGGCTTTAGATAGATGGCTAAAGAAAATAGAGTCCGCAGAACTGACTGCCGTCGATACTGAAACAACTAGCTTAGATGCTTTGGCCGCTGAATTGGTTGGCATTTCTTTTTCCGTTAAACCCGGTGAGGCTTGTTACATTCCGGTTGCCCATCGTAATGGTGAAGTGCAACTCAGTCGCGATCTTGTACTTGCGCGCCTCAAGCCTTGGCTGCAAAGTTCAAGCGACTTGAAGGTTGGGCAAAACTTAAAATACGACGCCCATATCTTTGCAAATTACGACATCACTTTGGGCGGAATTGCATTCGATACCTTGCTGGAATCTTATGTATTGGAATCCCATCTTCCGCACAATATGGACAGCTTGGCTGAGCGTCATCTGGGTATGAAGACCATTCGCTATGAAGAGGTCTGTGGCAAAGGAGTTCATCAAATTGGCTTTGATCAAGTCGATCTCAAGATTGCTACCGACTATGCCGCTGAAGATGCTGACATTACTTTGCGTCTGCATTTAGAGCTTTGGCCGCAGATTCAGGCAAGCCCAGGACTGCTCTATATCTACGAAACGATTGAAATGCCAGCGATGCGGGTGCTTGGCATTATGGAGCGCAATGGCATACGAATTGATTCTGCTTTATTAGCGAAGCAAGGCCAACAAGTCGGTAAACGCCTACTGGAATTGGAGGGTGAGATACATAAGCTGGCTGGACAGCCTTTCAATATTCAGTCACCCAAACAAATTGCTGAAATTTTATTTGGCCAGCTTGAGTTACCGGTTATTAAGAAAACGCCCTCAGGCGCACCTTCTACCGATGAAGAGGTATTGCAAAAGTTGGCTGAAGATTATCCATTACCAGCGCGCATTTTGGACTATCGTAGTTTGGCCAAGTTGATGTCGACTTATATCGAAAAACTCCCCCGCATGGCGGATCCGAAGACGGGTCGAGTACATACCAACTTTTCACAGGCAACAGCAGTCACCGGCCGCCTGGCTTCTAGCGATCCAAACTTGCAAAATATTCCAGTACGCACTGAAGAGGGTCGTCGTATTCGTGAGGCTTTTATACCTGCGGATGGATGTAAGTTACTCTCAGCCGACTACTCACAAATTGAATTGCGCATCATGGCGCACATTGCTGAAGATGAAAACTTATTGACTGCATTTAGGGAGGGCAAGGATGTGCACCAAGCCACTGCCGCAGAAATTTTTGGCATCCCTCTCGATGACGTTAATTCAGAGCAGCGCCGGTATGCCAAGGTGATTAACTTCGGCTTGATTTATGGAATGAGTGCATTTGGCTTAGCAGGTAACTTAGGGATTGAACGCGCTGCTGCCCAAAACTATATTGCGAAATATTTTGATCGTTACCCAGGGGTTGCGCAGTATATGGAGCGTACCCGCTTAGAGGCCAGAGAGAATGGCTATGTAGAAACAGTTTTTGGCCGCCGACTTTGGTTGCCAGAGATTAAGGGGTCTAATGGACCACGCCGCCAGGGGGCTGAGCGCGCTGCTATTAATGCGCCAATGCAGGGAACTGCTGCAGATTTAATTAAGTTGGCCATGATCGCGGTGGAAGACTGGATTGAAAAGGAGCAGTTGAAAACCAAACTTCTACTTCAAGTGCATGATGAACTGGTGTTGGATGTACCCTTAGATGAAATCGAGCTCTTACAGGCTAAATTGCCCGGTTTAATGTGTAATGTTGCTCAGCTAAAGGTGCCTTTAGTGGTGAGTATTGGGATTGGCGATAATTGGGAAGAAGCGCACTAGCAATAAAAGCGAGGAGACAAACATGACTGAAAAAATACAAAATAGTAGAAGAGGCTTCATTAAGGCGTCAGCCATTGGTGCAACCGGAATCGGTATTGGATTCGTGACGGCTTCTGAGCCAGTGATGGCAGCTGCGATAGAGACAGACTTTGCTGGCCTTAAAGCAGGCGAGCAAATGATCCCAGTTGGCAGTTTTCAGTTGCCAGCGTATGTATCGCGCCCCGAAAAAGCCAAAGGCTCTTTACCGATTGTGATTGTGGTGAGTGAAATTTTTGGCGTGCATGAATATATTGCCGATGTCACACGCCGTTTTGCAAAACTCGGCTATCTCGCTATTGCACCGGAGTTCTTTACCCGAGCCGGTGATCCAAATACTTACGGCACTATTGCAGAAATTCAAGCGAATATTGTGGCGAAGACGCCAGATACACAAGTGTTGAATGACCTCCAGGCTGCATTAGTCTGGGCAGGTAAGAATGGCGGTGATCTCAAACGGGTTGGCGTCACAGGATTTTGTTGGGGTGGCAGGATCACTTGGTTATCTGCAACCCTGCCACAAGTACGGGCTGGGGTAGCATGGTACGGCAGACTCATTGGTGAGAAGACTGAAGGTAATCCTCGACATCCTGTTGATATTGCCGCTGAGTTAAAAGCCCCTGTACTCGGTTTATATGGTGGCGCAGATACTGGCATTTCTTTGGAAAGTATTGATCAGATGCGAGCTGCTTTAGCGCTAGCCGCTCCTAAAAACCCCGCTGCTAAAGCTTGTCAATTTGAGGTGTACCCCGATACTCCCCATGCCTTTCACGCAGATTATCGCGCTAGTTATCGTGAAGGGCCTGCAAAAGACGGCTGGGAGAAGTGCATCGCTTGGTTTAAGAAAATGGGTGTAGCTTAATTTCCCCATGAGTGTTCTCCAAACGATTCTCTTGGTTACTGCGCTAGCAGGCACTGCTAGTGTATTAGTAGCTGCTAGTTTCTCCCTGAACATGCTCTCTAAGATGGTCAATAACATGGTGAGTCTGTCAGTCGGCATTCTGTTGGCAACAGCCTTACTTCACTCATTGCCGGAAGCATTCAGCATGCAGGGTGCAAGCCCACAGTTATTGTTTGCCACCTTACTTGCGGGTTTATTAGGATTCTTCCTGCTGGAGAAAATTGCCCTCCTGCGTCATGACCATCACCATGAAGGCGATGGGCATCAGCACCACCATGGGCATGATGCGGAGAACGCGGGACGCAGCGGCTGGATGATTTTGGTGGGTGATGGCATTCATAATTTTGTGGATGGTATCTTGATTGCCGCTGCATTTATGGCGGACTATCAGGTAGGTATCTTCACTGCAATTGCCATCATTGCTCATGAAATTCCCCAAGAGATTGGCGATTTCATTGTGCTGCTCAATGCGGGCTTCTCAAAAGCTCGCGCATTACTTTATAACTTCATTTGCGGCTTATCTGCTGTGGTTGGTGGGGTATTGGCTTACTTCTTTTTAGAGAAAGCGCACGCTGCTATGCCGTATTTGCTGGTGATTGCATCAAGCAGTTTTATTTACATTGCGGTAAGCGATTTAATTCCGCAAATGCACCGCCGCCCACACTGGGCAGAGTCCTTACGGCAAACGATTTTGATTGCTTGCGGCGTAGGATTTGTGATCCTACTGTCATTCCTGCATTAAAGCTCGAAAGGCCGCTCAGGATTAGCGCACCATTCACTCCAACTTCCTGCATAGAGACGAGAACCTTTTAGTCCAGCAACTTCCATAGCCAACAGGTTATGGCACGCAGTCACACCTGAGCCACACTGATGAATGACTTGGGAAGGCTTGTTAGAGCCGAGTAAATCTATGAAGTCTTTGAATAACTGCTCGGGGGTTTTGAATGCAGTTGCTGAGAGATTGTCTTTAAAGAAGTGATTGATGGCCCCAGGAATGTGACCGCCGACTGGATCTAAAGTTTCATTCTCACCATGAAAGCGATCATTTGCTCTCGCATCGAGCACGATATTTTTTTGAGATTGCAGATTGCCCATCACTTCATCGACTAAGACAAGTCCAACGAAAGGCATCGGCTCAAGAGCCTGATTTGTTGGGGTGGGTTGGCGGGGAATCGTCCCCATAGGACC
>CAIMPQ010000142.1 GCA_903843315.1 uncultured beta proteobacterium | reverse complement strand
TTACGAGCCAGTTTGGATTTTCTATCGCAATAAGGTATTTGATGAAAAACTGAAAATTCTGGACCGGGACATCATTAGACTTAGAATTGCTATAGGACCCATCGGTAGTGGCACCCATATTCATGCTTTAAAGATTTTAGAGATGAATCATGTACCCACTAACTCACCAAATCTTTTAACACTCTCTAATGATGCAGGCGTAAGCGCACTCGAGAAGGGGGAAATCGATGCAGTAATACTGGTTGATGGATTTGATTCGAAGAATGTACAAAAGCTGATTCATAATCCAGATATTCGCTTAGCCAGTTTCCGCAGGGCTGAAGCATATACCCGTCTCTTACCCTATTTTGAAGAGGTCACTGTACCCATGGGTGGATTTGATTTAGAAAAAAATATTCCAGATCGCAACTTACAGCTGATTTCAACGACAACCAATTTATTAATAGATGATCGACTCCATCCCGCCATTCAGCTATTATTTTTAGAGGCTGCCAAGGATATTAATGGCGCTAAGTCTTATTTTGCAAAGGCAGGTGAGTTTCCCGCGTATATCAATTCTGAGGCGCCATTAAGTGCTGAGGCTAGGTATTTTTATCAAAACGGTACACCACCTCTCATGAAGTATCTGCCTTTTTGGATGGCTGAATTTTTAGAGCGCATGTTCTTCTTGCTATTGCCATTTGTAGTATTCGCATTTCCATTTATTAGATCTATACCTACCTATCGGGTTAATCTTGCTCGGAAGCAGATTAATAATGTCTATAAGCAGTTGGATGCATTTGAACAAGACACGATTGCTACGTTTGATCCGCGACGTCGTGGTGAATACATTGAAGTGCTTAATGAGATGGAACGAAAGGTATTGAGTTTAAAAGCCTCAAGACTTGCTACTGCTGAATGTTACAGCTTAAGAAATAATATTGAATTCATCCGTAATGCCATACAGAAGCAGGTAATCTATAAGGGCAGGGAGGGTGTAGGTAGCTCGGATTAATCCAAAATTCTCATTGAGAAATCTACCGCATTTACATCTTTAGTTAGCTTTCCAAGCGAGATGCGATCAACACCCGTTGCTGCAATAACACGCATTTGATCTAGGTTAATCCCCCCAGAAGCTTCTAGTAATGCGCGACCAGCGGTAAAGGCAACCGCTTTTTTCATTTGATCGGTAGTAAAGTTGTCAATCAAAATACTTTTTGCTCCAGCCGCTAAAGCCTCTTCTAGTTCCGCGAACGTTTCTACTTCAATCTGTATATCTACTCCGGAGTTCAATGCTTGTGCAGCTTTAAGGGCTGCAGTAATACTTCCAGCTGCAGCAATATGATTTTCTTTAATCAAAATGCCATGCCATAAAGCGAGGCGCTGGTTTTGGCCTTGCCCAACCCGCACCGCATACTTTTGGGCCTGACGAAGTCCAGGTATAGTCTTGCGCGTATCCAATACGGCACATCCCTTAGGGTTGGGACTTGCGCCAGCTATCGCCTCCACATGCTGACGAGTAATGCTGGCAGTCCAGGAGAGCGTTTGCAAGAAATTAATGCATGTGCGTTCTGCAGAGAGTAGGGCTTGAGAGTCAGCTTGGATATCGCATACTTTACTATCAGGTTTCATCAAGTCACCCTCGATGTAATGCCATGTCACCTTCGCATTGGGGTCTAATTTTTTAAGGGTGCCTTCAAACCAATCGACGCCACAAAGTACCGCTGCTTGCCGGACAACGAGTTGCGCCTGAACTGACTTGTTCGGTACGAGCTTTGCAGTCCAATCTCCTTTGCCAATATCCTCCATCAAGGCATCATGAATATTGCGTTGACGCGCTTGTTCTAAGGATTCGTTGTATTCAAACATATGGAATTGGTCTGGGGCCTATATAAAAAATAGATGAGCAAACAGATTAAGCTGCGCCAATATTTTTGACAAAGCCATGTTGCGCTTTAGCTAAGAGGTCTGGATGATTTTTAGTGAAATCGAGCATACGCTCAATGCAACCTAGCGCCCCAACTCGAATAGGCTCATCTATGAAGATTTCACCAGAAGCATTTTCAAGGCAATCTAATATTCCTTGCAAACCATTCATGGCCATCCAAGGACAGTGGGCACAGCTTTTACAGGTAGCACTATTGCCGGCGGTAGGTGCTTCAATCAATGTCTTATTGGGGGCCAATTGACGCATGCGATGCAAGATGCCATTATCGGTTGCCACAATATATTCAGTTGCAGAGCCTTCAACGACCGCCTTAATCATGGCAGATGTAGAGCCCACCACATCAGCGAGATCGACTACGGCTTGAGGGGATTCTGGATGCACCAAGATCATGGCATTCGGGTGCGCCGCCTTCAGCATTTCTAATTCAATCGCTTTAAATTCATCATGGACGATACAAGCGCCATTCCATAGCAGCATATCGGCACCTGTTTGCTCTTGTATGTATCTACCAAGATGGCGATCAGGTGCCCAAAGAATTTTTTTGCCTTCTACTTTGAGTTGATGGACGATAGCTAAAGCGCATGAGCTTGTGACCATCCAATCGGCCTGTGCTTTTACTGCGGCACTAGTATTGGCATATACCACCACCACGCGATCAGGGTACATCGCACGGAAAGCAGCAAAGTCAGTTGCATCACAACCTAAATCTAAAGAGCAGGTGGCATCTAAATCTGGCATGAAAACCCGTTTTTCTGGGCTCAGAATCTTGGCTGACTCACCCATGAAGCGCACACCAGCAATAATGAGATTCTTGGCGGGATGATTCTTGCCAAAGCGAGCCATCTCGAGTGAATCTGCAACATATCCGCCAGTCTCCATGGCCAAGTCTTGAATATCGCCATCAACATAGTAGTGGGCGACAAGAGCGGCATCTTTTTCAACTAAAAGCTGTTTAATACGCGCAATCACAGCTGCTTTTTCAGGGCCAGTTAAGTGCGGCGGAACTTTTGCCCAGGCTTGGGCAGTGCAGGTAACTCCTGTAGCGTCTTGCTGAGGGTAGTCAAAGGCTATTGGTTTGCTTGCAGTTGAATTCATACGAAATATTAGTAGAGTCTTAGCGTTCTTGTTGTTACTAAAACGGCAGCTTTGCATCTGGCTTGACAGCCAGTATCACAGTCTTAAACTCCGCTTGAATGCGGTTGATAGCTTCTTCGCTATCAGCTTCAAAGCGCATCACTACAACCGGTGTTGTATTGGATGGTCTGGCAAGACCAAAGCCATCAGCATATTCCACACGCACACCATCTATCGTATTGATGGATTCCGAAGTAGGGAACTTGGCATTGGCTTTAATCGTTTCTAGCATGGCAAAAGATTCACCTTCAGCACAAGCAATTTGAAGCTCAGGAGTGCAAATCGCATTCGGTAAATCATTGAGAGTTTGGTTTGGATCCTTTTCTTTGGAAAGAATCTCTAAAAGACGTGCGCCTGTATAGAGACCATCATCAAAACCAAACCAACGGTCTTTAAAGAAGATGTGACCAGACATTTCACCGGCAAGGGGTGCGCCAGTTTCTTTGAGTTTGGCTTTGACTAAAGAATGACCGGTTTTCCACATCAACGGTTCACCACCATGTTGCTTAACCCAAGTGGCAAGGTTACGCGTGCATTTAACATCATAGATGATTTGACCACCAGGATTCCTGGAGAGAACATCCTTAGCAAACAGCATCATTTGACGGTCAGGGAAAATCACTTGACCATCTTTAGTGACAACCCCTAAGCGGTCCGCATCGCCATCAAAGGCGAGCCCCAATTCATTATCAGTAGTTCGTAGATTCTGAATAAGATCTTGTAAGTTCTCAATATGCGCTGGATCAGGATGGTGATTCGGAAAATGACCATCCACCTCACAAAAGAGTTCTTGAACTTCACAACCAAGCGCTCTAAATAGCTTGCCCGCAAATGCTCCACCAACACCATTACCACAATCCACGGCAATTTTAATCGGGCGGGCTAGCTTCACATCACCCACGATATGCTTGAGATACATTGGAAAAATGTCAAAGGTAGAGCGAGTGCCGCATTTATTAGATTCGCCAGTAACAAACTGCTTGGCTTCAATCCGCTGATGCAGAGCCTGAATCTGATCACCATAGATCGCCGCGCCACCTAATACCATCTTGAAGCCGTTGTAGTTCGGTGGATTGTGACTGCCCGTAATCATGATTCCGGATTTAGGTTTCTTACCATCCAAAACTTGATTTGCACCAAAGTACACCATCGGGGTAGCAACCATTCCTAAATCAATGACGTTGATACCGGTAGAGACTAGGCCTTCAGTAAGCGCTTCAATTAAGGCAGGTCCTGATAAGCGGCCATCACGTCCAATGACAATCTCAGTTTCACCAAGCTCACGCATTTCGGTACCAAAAGCCTGACCAATCAACTTGGCAATGGATGGATCTAAGGTCTCATCAATAATGCCGCGGATGTCATAAGCTTTGAATATGGATGGGGATAATTGCATGACAACCTTTTCAGAAAAGCCGGATGATAAAAAGTGAGTAGATTAGCTATTTAATAAATTAATACGTGCTGCAGTAACCGCATCAATACCATCAGCAGCTTCAATATGATCTGAGCCGCTTATTAGCGCCTTCTCGATTGGCTTGGCCAGCACTTTGCCGTATTCAACCCCTGGTTGATCAAAGCTATTGATATTCCATAAAGCGCCAAGCGTTGCTGCACGGTTTTCATAAAGAGCTAAAAGAGTACCCAAATAGAAAGCATTCAGCTCAGGTAGAAGCAATAGATTGCTTGGACGATTACCAGGATAGACATCATTTGGATTATCAGCAGCTTTTCCGTGAGCCAAAGCCTGTGCTTGGGCTAAGCAATTCGAAAGCAGGATGCGATGATGCGCAACAGCCTCGGGGCGATCGCTCATTGGTTTGCGTACGGCGATGAAGTCAATCGGGATGATTTCAGGGCCTTGATGGAAGAGTTGGAAGTAGGAGTGCTGAGCATTACTGCCTGCGCTACCAAAAACTACTGGTGATGAATGCTTAACGGGCTTGCCGTTACGATCTACGCTCTTACCGTTGCTTTCCATATCCAGCTGCTGCAACCACTTCGGAAACCAATCTAGGGCATCGGCATACGGAATCGCTGCGTAAGCTTTAATGCCATGCTTTTGCTGTTGATGTAATAGGGTTAAGGCCATGATTACGGGAAGATTCTCTTCCAGAGGCGCATTCTTATAATGCAAATCCATTGCGTGCGCACCAGCCAAAAACGCTTCAAAGGTTTTAAAACCATATTGCAAGGCAATTGGTAAGCCTACTGCTGACCATACGGAATAGCGCCCGCCAACCCAATCCCAAAATGGATAAATGTTATCTTCCTCTACGCCAAACTCTCTGGCAGCAGGAATATTTGCAGTTACAGCGAATAGCGCTTTGGCGATTTGACCTTTAGTACAGTTGTTATCTTTGAGCCAGTTCACTACCGCTTTGGCATTCATGGTTGTTTCTAGGGTGGTAAACGACTTCGAAACAATAATGACGCGAGTGCTATTTGGTTGAGCGCGATCTAGAATACGGGCCAGCTCAGCTGTATCAATATTGGCTAAGAAGTGCATGCGCATACCGCGGCTTTCAATACCTGGAACATGCGCTAACGCTTCAATAGCTAAGCGAGGACCAAAGTCAGAACCGCCAATTCCAATGTGAATGACATCAGTTACCCCTACCCATTTATTACAAAGTGCTTCAATACGCCGCCATACATCCACTACAGCTGGCATGACATCGGAGCCATCCAGAAAGACGGGAGTTTTGGAAAGATTGCGTAACGCAGAATGGAGAGCAGGGCGATCTTCACTGCAGTTGATATGCTTGCCTGCGAACATATCGGCTATAAATTCTTTTACTTTAGATTTATTAGCATTAGAAAATAGCTTTTTCCACTCTGCCGCATTGATGTTTTGATAGGCAGTATCGAGCACTACGTCAACTGCCGTATGAGTGCTATTGGTCGAATTATCTGGGTTTTGCAAGGGTCTAGAAGACATTGCTAGATTTTATCAATAAGGGGTGACAAAACCCCTAAAACGCTGAAAATGATAGGATTTCGGTATATTCATACTAATAAATACTGGGTGAGACAAATAGATGGAGCAAGTTGACTGTGTCGTCATTGGGGCTGGGGTAGTCGGCCTGGCCGTTGCACGAGAAATGGCACTTCAGGGTCGAGAAATCATCCTGCTTGAACGAGAAAATGCGTTTGGCACGATCAGT
>CAIMPQ010000141.1 GCA_903843315.1 uncultured beta proteobacterium | reverse complement strand
AGGTCCGGCGCAAGGTCCAAACTATCAGGCGATGCGTGGCACCTTTGAATTAGTGCGTAATGGCAAAGTACAAGAGCTCATGTATCCAGAAAAACGCAATTATGATTCTTCTACGATGCCAATGACGGAAGCCGCAATTGACGCGGGTTTGACGCGGGATATTTATGTATCACTTGGTGAGCCATTAGAGGGTAATGCTTGGGCTGTTCGCGTGTATTACAAGCCTTTCGTAGATTGGATTTGGGGCGGATGTTTATTAATGGCCCTCGGTGGTTTATTCGCTGTGATGGATAAACGTTACCGCTTGCGAGTGAAGAAATAATATGAAAGCAAAATTTATTATTCCCTTGCTATTGTTTATTGTATTAGTGGGATTTCTAGCGGTCGGTCTAAATCGTGATCCACGTGAAGTACCTTCACCATTAATTAATAAACCTGCGCCCGCTTTTAAGGTTCCTCAACTAGCAGATGAAAAAAAGTCATTTTCGCCAGAAGATTTAAAGGGTCAAGTTTGGGTATTAAATGTGTGGGCTTCTTGGTGCGTAGCCTGTCGTGAAGAACATCCCATGTTGATGGAGCTCGGAAAATCACAAGTTGCCCCTTTGATTGGCCTTGATTACAAAGACAAGCGTGCAGATGCCATGGAGATGCTGGCTAGACAAGGCAATCCTTACAATCTCTCTGCCATGGACAATGATGGACGGGTAGGTATTAATTATGGTGTCTATGGTGTACCGGAAACATACGTGATTGATAAAGCGGGCATCATTCGTTTCAAACAGATTGGCCCTATCACCAAAGATGTTTTGGATAAATCAATCTATCCCCTCATTGCTCAATTAAATAAAGCTTAAGCAATGTTAAAAAAAATCCTTTCCAGTCTTTTGTTAACTTTATTTGTGAGTATTGTCTATGCGGATGAGGCGACACCGTTGGCAACTGATCCAGCGCTAGAACAGCGCTTGATTTCGATTTCGGAAGAAATGCGTTGTTTGGTGTGTCAGAACGAATCACTTTCTGGTTCACGCTCTGAATTGGCGCAGGATCTTCGGAGGGAAATTCGGGATCTTATTCGGCAAGGAAAAACGGATTCTGAAATTAGAACCTTTATGGTCGATCGATATGGTGATTTTATTTTGTATCGTCCACCGGTTAAACCCACGACCTGGTTGCTCTGGATCGGCCCTTTTGTGCTAATGATTGCAGGGATTACGGCTTTATTAATGTATTTGCGTCGCAGAAATAGTCAGGTGAATTCCACTGCACTTTCAGACGATGAAAACAAGCGCATTGATGCCTTACTACGAGAAGATAAATGATTACTTTTTATATTGCCGCTTTTGTATTGCTTCTTTTGGTCTTGGCGCTGTTGTTTCGCCCATTTTTCTGGAAATCTTCTACTGTTCAAGCTTCTCGTCAGCAATTGAATGCAGCAATCTACAAAGAGGAATTAGCCAAACTTGAAAAAGAGCATGCTAATGGTTTGATTGACAACGCTAGTTATGAGTTGTCTCATGCAGAATTGCGTCAGCGCTTGTTTCAAGATACAAGTGAAGACGATGGTGTGGCAGTCTTGGGGTCACCTAAAAAAACGATGATTGCGCTGGTAGTGCTGGTGCCAGTCGTTGCAGTATTAATTTACTTCTGGCTAGGCAGTGCTCAGCAGATTGCAGATGGCGGTACTCAAAAGCGTGTAGCCCAACAAGATGTCGAGAAAATGGTTGCAGGTTTAGCAGCCAAAATGGAGCAAGATCCAAGCAATTTAAAGGGTTGGGCTATGCTCGCCCGTTCTTATAAGGTGATGGGTCGTCCGGTCGAGGCTGAAAAAGCATATGACCGCGCTGGAGCTTACTTGGATGGCGATGCACAGTTGTTAGCAGATTATGCCGATGTGTCTGCAAGCAACGCGAATGGAAATTTTGAAGGTAAGCCTCGAGCCATTCTAAAACGCGCTCTGAAAGCAGATCCGAATAATATGATGGCGCTTTGGTTAGAGGGTACAGCCGATTACAACCAAGGGAATTACAAAGGTGCGGTTCAGGTTTGGGGTCGTTTGGCTAAGTTACTTCCGCCAGATTCTGATGATGCCAAGATGATTCAAGGCTCAATCCTAGAGGCGCGCGGAAAAGCAAACTTACCTCCTGAAGATTTCAGTAAGCCAGCAGTTGCAGCTCCTGCTGCCGGCGGAAAAAGTATTAGCGGTGTAGTCAGCTTAGATCCCAATTTAACATCAAGAGTCAAGCCTGAAGATATCGTTATGGTGATTGCTCGTGCGCCGGGTGCTCGTATGCCGGTTGCCATTATGCGAGGCCGAGCAGCGGATTTGCCGATGCGTTTCGTATTAAATGATTCCTTGGCTATGACGCCGGATGCTCTCATCTCCAATATGAGTGAAGCTACTGTTGAGGTTCGGGTATCCAAGTCTGGTCAAGCAAAAGCAGAGTCAGGGGATCTATTTTCCAGTACTCAAACAGTTAAGGTGGGAGCGGACAAGCTCAAGATGGTGGTGGATCAAGTTAGGCCTTGATCATGACATTTGCCCACTTGAGATGTGTTGTAGCCTTTAGTGTTTTGGTAATGGGCTTGAATTCTGGGTTATCTGCACAAGTAGCCAATCAGTTTGAATCGCATTTAGTGGGTAGGTGGGTAGTTGATAACCCCGCCATGTGCAAGAGCGCAAAATTTACTGGGGCTGGTATCTATAACTTCTATGATAAAGCTGGAAAACTGATTCAAGAATTGCGCTTACCGGAAGGTGGTCAGGTAAAGGTGGTCAGACGCGGGGCTTATAAGACCATTGATATATTTGATCAAAGCAGTTTAGTCATAAAAACTGTCGTGCTTTCTGAGAATCTTCAATCTAAGACAAGTTACACCACCTTTTCTTTATTACAGTTTTCTGAAGATTTCAAAACCCAGACTATTTTGGACCAGAGTATGGATGGGGTATTTAATATTCGCGATTCCGTTGTTCTGGCAACCAAGCAAAAACAGTCCCCTTTTTATAAGTGCGACACCCCTTAAATTGCCCCAGAGAGTAGGTATATAGGGCTTTTTAGGGGTCTTACAAAATACCAATTCCTTTCTTGATGTGCATCAAAAGGGCGCCAATCAACTCACTGCATTATGAAGCCCATGTCGCCGTTCTTTTTAACGGGTGAAGGCAGTATTTAAGCCGAGGTATGAGGGGTTCACTAATGGAAATACGGAAAGTTCGGATTTCGCTTAGCTTTGAATTGGCTCTCGAAAGAAGTGGATTATCTCCTTTAGTTATCAAGGGAAAATCAATACTCCCAATTGTGCAGGGTGGCATGGGAGTTGGCGTATCTGCGCATAAGTTAGCGGGCGCAGTCGCCCAGTGTGGGGGCATGGGAACCATTTCTTCCATTGATTTACGTCGGCTTCATCCCGATCTCATGGATAGCACGAAGCATCTAAAGCCTTCCCAAAAAAGCAAAGAGCTCATCAATGAGGCCAATATTGAAGCCTTAAAAAGAGAGATTCTCCTGGCGAAAGAGATCTCGAAAGGCAGAGGTTTAATTGCAGTGAATATCATGCGTGCGGTAAATGAGTATGCAGCGTACGT
>CAIMPQ010000140.1 GCA_903843315.1 uncultured beta proteobacterium | reverse complement strand
GTCAATGAAATCGGCTTTCCTGCCGAAGACATTATTTTTGATCCCAATATCTTTGCGATAGCTACTGGTATTGAAGAGCATGACAACTATGCGGTAGATTTTATTAATGCCACACGCTGGATCAAAGAAAATCTCCCTGGTGCCAAGGTAAGCGGCGGCGTTTCCAATGTGAGCTTCTCCTTCCGCGGCAATGATCGTGTCCGTGAGGCTATCCATACCGTATTTCTGTATCACGCGATTCAAGCTGGCATGGATATGGGCATTGTGAATGCTGGTCAGTTGGGCGTATATGCCGACTTAGATCCAGAATTGCGTGAGCGGGTTGAAGATGTTGTGCTTAACCGCTTCAAAGAAAAAGACGGTAAAACGCCTACTGAGCGTTTATTAGACATTGCCGATCAATTTAAAGGCGGCGGCGCCAAGCAGGTGGAGAACTTGGTGTGGCGTGAAGCGCCAGTACGCGAACGTTTAACACATGCATTAGTTCACGGCATTACGACCTTCATTGAAGGAGATACCGAAGAATTACGCGCAGAAATCATGGGCGCTGGCGGAAGACCAATTGAAGTCATTGAAGGCCCGCTTATGGATGGCATGAACGTAGTGGGCGATTTATTTGGTGCCGGCAAAATGTTCTTACCGCAAGTGGTAAAGAGTGCTCGAGTCATGAAGCAAGCGGTTGCAATCCTGATTCCTTATATCGAGGAGGAGAAGCGTCAGCATGTCGCCTCTGGGGGAGAAGCCAAAGCCAAAGGCAAGATTGTAATGGCCACGGTTAAGGGCGATGTCCACGATATTGGTAAAAATATTGTGACCGTAGTCTTGCAATGTAATAACTTTGAAGTAGCTAATATGGGTGTGATGGTTCCCTGTGCTGAGATTCTGAAACGTGCCAAGGAAGAGAAGGCCGATATTGTTGGGCTTTCCGGATTAATTACGCCATCACTTGAGGAAATGACTTATGTAGCTCAAGAGATGCAGCGTGATGATTATTTCCGTGAGCGTCAGATCCCTCTAATGATTGGTGGCGCCACCACTTCGCGGGTTCATACTGCAGTCAAAATTGCGCCTCACTACGATGGACCAGTCGTTTATGTTCCAGATGCTTCTCGCTCAGTATCGGTCGCCTCGAGTTTGCTTTCCGATGAGAGTGCTAAGAAGTTTATTCAAGACTTGCGTGACGACTATGTTCGTATTCGTGAGCAGCATGCTAATAAGAAGGCGGCGCCAACGATTTCCTTGGCGGCGGCACGTAAGAACCGAGAGTTAATTGATTGGTCCTCGTATGTTCCCGAGAAGCCTAAATTCATTGGGCGCCGTATATTTAAAAACTTTGCACTAAGTGATATCGCCAAATATATTGACTGGACACCATTCTTTCAGACCTGGGATTTAGCCGGGAAGTTTCCTGCAATTTTGGATGATGAAATAGTGGGCATTGAAGCACGTAAGGTGTTTGAAGATGCAAAAGTATTGCTTGATAAGCTCATCAAGGGGCAATGGTTGCAAGCCGATGCAGTAGTTGCCTTCTATCCCGCTAATACGATTGGCGACGATATCGTTTTGTATAGCGACGAAGCGCGTCAGCACCCTCTTTTTGTGTGGCACAACTTGCGACAGCAATCCGAGCGTCCCGTTATCGAAGGAGTACGCAGACCTAATCGTTGTTTGGCTGATTATGTTGCTCCGAAAGACTCTGGGGTGGCAGACTACCTTGGCTGCTTTGCAGTTACTACTGGTCATGGCGTAGAAAAGAAAGTTGCTGAGTTTCAGGCTAAGCATGATGACTACAGCGCGATCATGTTAAAGGCGTTGGCAGACCGGTTAGCTGAGGCATTTGCCGAATTAATGCATCACCGCGTGCGTACTGATTTGTGGGGCTATGCCACTGATGAAATTTTGACAAATGATCAGATGATCGATGAACAGTACCGCGGTATTCGACCCGCTCCTGGCTACCCAGCTTGTCCTGCACATGAAGTGAAGGAAGACTTGCTCAGGGTGATTGGTTCTGAGGATATTGGTATGACCTTAACTGAATCAATGGCTATGAATCCCGCTTCCAGTGTGAGTGGTTTCTATCTTGCCCACCCAGATGCACAATACTTTAATGTTGGAAAAATCTCAGTCGATCAACTAGAGGATTATGCTCAGCGGCGTGGTGAGACCATCGACGATGTTCGTCGTCAACTCGCGAGCTTGATCGATTAAACGCCCCACATTACGGGTTCGTCTTTAGCCTTAGCTTGTTTCAAGAGTTCCAAGAAGGGGTAGGCTCGTTGACCAAGACGATCAGCCAATTTGGTTTTTTCAGCCCCCACATCGCCCTCAGCTTGTACGTTTGAGCGCTCTTCATGATCTTTTAGGATGGCTGTCTCTAGAGAGGTGATGAGATCAGGGAGCTTTTCTACCGTCAGAATCCCTTTGGGCTCTAGTGGACGCCCCAAAATATCAAAAATCCGCTTGCTTAGATCGGCCAGCATAATGACATCTGGACCAGCTTTTGAGCGAAATTGATAGATCATTTCAATAGCTTACCACCTGATAAACTCACTGTTCTATGTTGTTGACCAATAAAAATCGATTAATTGAAATGCTTAGCAGCGCCCTTCAGAGCTTGGCTCAAGAGCGTGGCTTAGCTGAGGCTCCTGCGCCCCGTTTAGAGCGCCCTAAGGCCGTAGATCACGGCGACGTCGCCTGCAATATTGCTCTTCAGTTATCCAAGGCGTGGAAGCTCAATCCTAGAGAGTTAGCCCTGGCCCTAGTAGAGCGCTTACAACAACAACCCGGTTTTGATCGGCTCATTGCATCCTGTGAAATTGCTGGCCCGGGGTTTATTAATTTCCGCTTAAGTAATTCCGCCAAAACTGCCGTTGTTAGTGAGATTCTTACGGAAGGCACCCATTTTGGAGAATTGGCTCCTGGTGCAACTCCAGTGGCTAGCGCCATGATTGAGTTTGTTTCTGCAAATCCGACTGGGCCGTTGCACGTTGGCCATGGTCGGCAAGCTGCGCTTGGTGATGCATTGGCAAATATATTGGCTACTCAAGGCATCCGAGTTCACCGCGAGTTTTATTACAACGATGCTGGTGTGCAAATTGCAAACCTGGCCTTATCTGTTCAGGCTCGCTTAAAGGGTTTGAAACCAGGTGATGCGACCTGGCCTGAGCAAGCTTATAACGGTGAATATATTGCCGAGATTGCTAGTACCTTTAAAGCAGCTCCTCAATACCAAGATGACATCGAAGCAATTCGTCAGTTTGCGGTTGCTTACTTACGTAATGAACAAGACATTGACTTAAAAACATTTGGCGTTCAATTTGATTGCTATTACTTAGAATCTTCTTTGTATACCGATGGCAGCGTTGCTCAAATTGTGGGTGACTTGCAAAGTATTGGTAAGACCTATGAATCCGAAGGCGCATTATGGTTGAAGACTACGGCTGACGGCGATGACAAAGACCGTGTAATGCGTAAGTCTGATGGGAGCTTTACTTACTTTGTGCCTGATGTGGCTTATCACACCAGCAAGTGGACTCGTGGCTTTCATAAGGTTATTAATGTTCAGGGTAGTGATCATCACGGCACAATAGCCCGCGTTCGTTCTGGCTTGCAGGGGGTAGCTCAAAAGCGTGGTTGGGATATTCCGAAGACCTATCCCGATTATGTATTGCATAAGATGGTCACCGTGATGCGCCATGGTGAAGAGGTGAAGATTTCAAAGCGTGCTGGCTCGTATGTAACTGTGCGTGATTTGGTCGAGTGGTCTGGTGGCGTTACCCCGGAGATGACGCCAGCGGAAAGAGAATTGGCGCTGCAGCGCGGTCGAGATGCAGTGCGCTTTTTCTTGATCTCGCGCAAAGCGGATACTGAATTTGTTTTTGATATTGATTTGGCTCTTCAACAAAATGACGAGAACCCGGTGTTCTACGTGCAATATGCCCATGCACGTATTAGCTCAATCCTGCAACAATGGGATGGGCAAGCCTCTGATTTAGCTGCCGCCGATCTGTCATTACTTCAGAGCAAGGCTTCTGACCACTTATTACGTCGCTTAGCAGAGTATCCAGAAGTGCTTAGCGATGCTGCCGCTGAATTAGCTCCCCACGCACTCGCTTTTTATTTGCGTGATTTAGCTGGTGATTTCCATACCTTCTATAACGCTGACCGAGTTTTGGTGGATGATCAGAGCCTGAAATTGGCCCGCTTAGCGCTTTTATCGGCCACTCGCCAAGTCTTGCAAAATGGTTTAAAAGTATTAGGGGTATCTGCTCCCGCTAAGATGTAATGGCAGCAAATGAAGTGAAAATGTAAGATGAGGAAACAATGAAAAAACCGAATCAACAAACAGGCTTCATGAAGACCAATAAGGACAATGCCCAGTTTGGTGGCACCATCTTAGGTTTTATATTAGGTTTAGGTGCTGGCCTAGGAATTGCTTTTGTGATTGCCTTCTACCTCTCTAAAAATACCCCCCAAGAAAGACCGGGGATACGTGCACCCAACTTGCCCTTAACAATTAAGCCTGCTGCAACCCCTGCAGAGGGAGAGGCTGCGCCACCTACTGAGCAATTAGATTTGAATAAACCATTGCAAAGCAAGACTCCAGCTGCTGCATCACCTGACCCTATTGGAGATCTGGTAAGTGGTAAAAAGCCAGCTGATAATTCTGCCGTTAAATCAGACTCTATTTATTTCTTACAAGTAGGTGCTTTTGTAAAACGGGCCGATGCAGATGCTCAAAAAGCAAACTTAGCTATTCAGGGTATTCAGGCGCAACTCAGTGAAGTAACGAGCGAAGGAAATACATTGTGGCGTGTACGTACGGGCCCCTATAACAGCGTAGAAGAGAGCTATCCAACTCGAGACAAATTGAATGGCATGGGCATTAAATCAACCCTTATTAAATCTAGCAAATCATGATTTCATTTAACAAAAGAATCCTTACTATCCTGACACTTTGCTGTTTAAGTGGCATTGTTAGTGCGCAGAGCCAAAAGATTGAAGAGGGCTTTGATTATCGTATCCTGCCCATCGTTCAGCCTGTAGAAACCAAGGGCAAAGTAGAGGTGATTGAGTTCTTTTGGTATGGCTGCCCGCATTGCTATGACTTCGAGCCAGAACTGAGTAGCTGGGTTAAACGTCAACCGAAGGATGTGGCTTTCCGGCGTGTTCCAGTAGCCTTCCGTGATGACTTCATGCCGCACAGCCAATTATTCTATGCACTTGAAGCCATGGGCAAAGGCGATGCCTTGAATGACAAGGTCATGTATGCCATGCATAAAGAGAACAAGCGCTTATTGACGGAGACAGAGATTGCAGATTGGGTTGCTTCTCAAGGGATTGATCGCAATACCTTCTTGGCTACGTATCGTTCTTTTGCTGTAGTTTCTAAAGCACGTGCCGCTAAGCAATTGACTGAAGCCTATCGCATTGATGGTGTTCCAACGATCGTGATGCAAGGTAAGTATGTCACTTCACCATCGATTGCCGGATCTAAAGCCAAAGCAATTGCAGTGATGGACTATCTAGAAGAAAAGATTCGCAAGGATAAATATAAGCAGTAATGATATTGCTTGGTTTAATTGCTATTGCAGCTTAGATTTTTACAAAGCGGCGGACGATCCAAAAGTACAGTGGATACGGCAAGATTCTGAGAAATTTTAAGAATCTTGAAAATCTTTTTGGGAAATGAATATCAAATTCTCCCTTCTGGATCCCACTTAAGATCTCTGTAGCAGCCTCTTCTGCGCTAATAAGGGCGGGCATCTCAAAGTCATTCTGGGCAGTTGCTTCTGTGGCAACAAACCCTGGTGAAATCATATGAACACTAATTCCTTGAGGCAGTAGATCGTAGTAGAGTGTTTCACAGAAATTGATGATGGCAGCTTTGCTAGGTCCGTATGCCAATGCTTTAGGTAAACCGCTATAGCCTGCAACGCTGCCAACGATAGCAATGTGACCATCATGAGCCTTGAGCATTTCAGGCATCACTAATGCAACTGCCCGCATAGGCCCCAGCAGGTTTGCGTCAATAGTTTGTTCGGCGAGCTCAATCGTAAAATTGTCAGCGCGCAGTGGCACATACATGCCAGATACAAAAAGTAAAAGATCTATGCCGCCCCAAGCATTCAGAATGGACGCATAGCCTTCCTTGAGTTGCGCATCATTGGTGACATCTAAGGGGAGAACAAGAGTTTGACCAAGCTTCCCCAGGAATGCTATTTGGCTTAGGCGTTCTTCTCTGCGGCCAGAGAGAGCAACTTTAGCCCCGGCATTCAATAGTGCATTGGCACAGGCTTGTCCAATACCACTTGATGCGCCAATAACCCAGACACGCTTCCCTGCAAAAAGAGGTATACCCTTTTGCTTCATGCACTGAGTGCATCAGGAGATGATTGTTTAGGCTGATGGCTCAGAGTAAATTGCACGACATCAATATTGCGCTCTGCAAATCCAGCAGCGCAATACATGAGATAGAAATTCCATAAGCGGATAAAGGCCTCATCAAAGCCTAAACGACGGACTTCATGTAGTTTTTGGTTGAAAGTATCGCGCCATAGGCAAAGTGTTTTTGCATAATCAGCCCCAAAAGCAAATTCAGTATCAATTTGTAATCCAGCCTTAGCGGCACTTTCTTTGAAGCTCGCGCGAGAGGGAAGCATTCCGCCAGGAAATACGTATTGTTGAATAAAGTCCGTATTTTGACGATATCGATCAAAAAGTTCTTCAGCAATCACAATAGTTTGGATGCAGGCTTTGCCGCCCGCTTTCAGGCATTTAGCAAGGGTCTGAAAATATTCGGGCCAATGCTTTTCTCCGACAGCCTCAAACATTTCGACGGAAGCAATACCTTCGTATTGCTCTTGGCAGTCGCGATAATCTTGCAAGCGGACTTCAAATGGTTTTGGGTTATCGATTTGTGATTGAATTTTTTGCAGCCTAACTTCAGCAAATGCTTTTTGTTCTGTTGAGAGGGTAAGACCCGTAATAGCCACATTGCTACGCAAGGCCTCCTCCATCACGCCACCCCAGCCACAGCCTATTTCTAAAATATGATCCCCTGGCTTAGGGCTCAAAGATTGTAAAATGCGCCCAATCTTGGCGCGCTGGGCATCTGCAAGAGATTGCTTGTCACCCTCAGAAAACCAAGCGCTGGAATAGCTCATCGTTGGATCTAGCCATAAGGTATAGAAAGCATTTCCAAGGTCATAGTGAGCATGAATATTCTTACGGCTACCGGATTTAGAGTTATCGCGTAGCCAATGTCTGATGCGGTAAAGAATGGACCCGTACCAGTTGCCATAGATTACTTTTTCCAGGCTGGTGCGATTACGAATCGCTAGCTCAAGAATAGCCTTTAGGTCTGGCGTGTTCCACTGCCCCCGAATATAGCTTTCTGCAAAGCCAATATCCCCGTGCGAAATCACTTGCCTAAAAACTGACCAATCCAAGATGTGCATCTCGGCATGCAGTTCATCAGATTGATTTCCAAACTCTCTTATATCGCCATCGGGTAGCGTTATTTTTAAGTGACCGCTTTTCAACTGCGATAAAAGGCGTAAAAGTGTATTTGTGCTGAGACGAGATGGATTGGTCTTGGCAGTATTTCTCTGCGGACCTGAGAAATTGAGTCTCGATAGAAGAGATTGTCCAGGACGATTCATTTGCTAACTTCGAATTCTGGTGGGTTGGGCTTTGAATGAAAGGGTACACCTTTTAGCCATAATTTCAAGGCCTGCCAGTGGATGCGAAATATCACCCCTAGACTCATTAAAGGAAAGCGCAGAAATGCCAGCCACAGCCTGCTTTGGCTTAAAGGGTGGCTGATTCCACTGATTCTGGTATTAATTAATGGAGAACCATCCTCGTGCAGATCAATTCGGCAAACAGAATGAGTGCCACTACGACTATCTTGCGGAAATAAGAAGCGAAAATGGTAGTCACCACGAACCTCGCAAAATGGGGATACATGGAATACTTTTTTACTGCAATGGGTTTCGCCAGAGCGCAAAACATCGCCTGAGCTTTTATATAACAGGTAGCAATGACGTTCCCCAAAGGTATTGTTCACTTCAGCTAGTACTGCCTGTACTTTTCCATTTGCGCGTGTGCACATCCAAAAACTGACGGGATTAAATACATAACCCAATACTCTTGGAAAAGTTTGCAGCCAAATTTCTCCATCAACATTGGGGATTGCGTTTTCTTCCAAAATATTTTCAATCCACTTCAGACTATCTTGCAATCCAAGGCCATGATCTTTATCAAAGAAAGAAAATAAGCCCAGGCGATTATCTTTCAAGCCATTCTGACTTAATAGCTGGGGATTCAGGCTCCTGGCACGCATTGGGATGGATACGGTAAATACACCATAGCCAAAAGCATTTTTGGCTGGTCGAAGACGCTGGTGCTTCACAAGCCCAAAGTTAATCTTTGGCGAATTCATTTATTGAGCATCTTGTTTGGGAAGGGTTTTCTGCGGAGACCGAACGCTCTCTATTAAGGCTTCTGCTACCAGCTCACCAGAACGTAAGCCATCCTCATGAAAG
>CAIMPQ010000139.1 GCA_903843315.1 uncultured beta proteobacterium | reverse complement strand
TAACTTGGCATCCGGATGCGCCAGCACTGTATTCCAAGCAGGCTCTTTAGCTAGATCTTCACTACCCTCAAACCAGAGATCACCCAGTAAATTCAGCATCGATACTGGCGCTAGCTGACGAGTATCCCCCAAAGGCAAGCGAGCCATTGCTCTAACCTGCTGTTCAAACTGGCTGCTCACACAAGCATCCATCGTGTAGTGGCCAGAGTTATGCGGACGTGGTGCAATTTCATTGGCAACGATATCGCCATTTTTGAGAACGAAGAACTCAATGCAAAGTACGCCGACATAATCAATCTTCCGAATGAGCGCCTTTGCTGCATCAATAATTTTCTTCTCTTGCGCAGGCTTCAATGAAGGTGCAGGCACTGTAGTGGTGTGCAATATTCCATCGCGATGAATATTTTGGGCAACTGGGTATGCCACTACGGCATCATCATAGCCGCGCACCACTAGGGCAGAAACTTCAAAGTCTAATTCCATGCGTTTTTCTAATACACAAGGTACTCGACCAAAGTCATTCCATGCGGCACTTAAGGCAGCTGCGTCATAAACAGTGATTTGACCTTTGCCGTCATAACCCATACGGGCAGTCTTCAATATGCCTGGGAAAAGGTCTGTGGGCACATGAGCAATATCCGCTTCATGCTCTACTACGAAATTTGGAGCAGGGCCAATATTAGTTTCTGATTTCCAGGTGGCTAAGAATTTCTTTTCAGCGATCCGGTTTTGTGCCAAAGAAACGCAACTGCTACGCGGCGCAACAAACACGCCCAAAGACTCTAGCTCATCCAAAGCCTGCGCCGGGACGTTTTCAAATTCTGTACTCACGGATGCGCAAAGAGAGGCCATCTCTTTTAAAGCGATAGAGTCTGTGTAATCCGCTTGGATGAATTTTTCTGCAATTGAGCCAGCGGGACTATCAGATCCAGGGTCAAGAACACAAACCTTGTACCCCATCGCTTGAGCGGCCTGGGTAAACATCCGTCCCAATTGACCGCCACCTAAAATCCCTAAATACGAACCCGGCAAAATGGGTTCCATGTGCTCTGCCATGTAATTAGTATCCCGGCAAATTCATAGCCCGCGCAGTATCCGACTGTTTTGAACGGAACTCCTCAAGGCGCTTTGCGAGATCGGCATCATGCAATGCCAAACCCGCGATTACATGCAAGGCTGCATTAGCTGCACCAGCTTCACCAATAGCAAACGTAGCAACTGGAATACCTTTTGGCATTTGCACAATGGAATAGAGCGAGTCTTCGCCACGTAAATATTTACTGGCCACTGGAACACCATAGACGGGAACAATGGTTTTAGAGGCGAGCATGCCTGGCAAATGAGCTGCGCCACCGGCTCCAGCAATGATTGCCTGCAAGCCATTGGCTTGGGCTTCTTCTGCGTATTGGAACATATCATCAGGCATACGATGCGCTGAGAGCACTTTAGCTTCGTGAGCAATATCAAATTGCTCAAGCATTTGAGCAGCGTGTTGCATCGTGTCCCAATCTGAATTGGAACCCATCACTATCCCGACGATTGGCTTCTTACTCATGAACTTCTCCAAATGCCTTAAATACGCTTTTGTACGATATAAGACTCTATTATCCCTGAGATGTTTTAGATGGGCGACTTAGTTAAACGGCTTAGCGCTTCACGATACTTTTCAGCGGTCTTTTCGATAACATCTGCCGGCAATTGCGGTGCGGGAGCGGTTTTAGGCCAAAGCTTGCCATCTACTATGGCAGTTTCTAGCCAATCTCGTACGAATTGCTTGTCATAAGAAGGTGGATTTGAGCCTACGTAATAGGTCTCGGCAGGCCAGAAACGAGATGAATCAGCCGTCAGAATCTCATCCATCAAAACTAACTGGCCAGCATCATCCAAGCCAAACTCAAATTTGGTATCGGCAATGATGATTCCACGAGTAGCAGCGTATTCAGAAGCATCCTTATACAAACGAATGCTAACTTCCCGTATTTGATTAGCTAATTTTTCACCAATCAGTTCAATGACTTTT
>CAIMPQ010000138.1 GCA_903843315.1 uncultured beta proteobacterium | reverse complement strand
GATGACCTCATGGGCCTTCTGATCCAAGACCTCAAGATCTGTTCCATAAATCTTGACTGAGTTTTCACCCTTTACACCAGACAAAGCCTCATTCACGTTATCTTGAATATATTGAGAGAAACTATAAGTAACACCGGGGATCTTATCGAGCTCAGCTTCTAAATGGGCTATGAGATCTTTCTTAGAAGTCCCGCTTGGCATCTTATCCGGGCTCTTCAGATAAAGACCATATTCTTGGTTAAATACCCCAGTGGAATCAGTACCATCATCAGGACGGCCAATCTGAGCGGCTACCTTATCAATCTCCGGCTGCTTTAAAAAGGTTTCGCGCAGTTGATTAGCAATTTTCACCGAGTAATCTAAATCAACCGTGTTCGGCAATGTCACACGTAACCAAATATTATTTTCTTCCAAGGTTGGCAAGAAGGCGGTACCTAATCGAGTCATACTCAAAAGAGTTAAACCCAATACAAATACCGCTACAGCAAAAATCGTTAATGGGCGATCCATCCACTTTCTCAGCAAAGGCTTGTAACCATCCAAAATCTTAGTGATAAAAGATGGTGGCTTATGATGTAAATTCTCGCCAAATACCAAAGAGATCATGGCTGGCAAGAAAGTCAGACTCAATACCATTGCTGCAATTAAAGCAAAGCCCATGGTAAATGCCATTGGCTTAAAGATGATGCCCTCTACTCCACCCATAAAGAACAGAGGTGAGTAAGCAACAATAATGATCCCGGTGGAGTAAATCATGGCGCGTTGCACTTCGCTAGTTGCCATGATGATGCTTTGATTCAGGCGCTTGCCACCCTCCTCTAAGTGACGCATGACGTTCTCAGTCAGAATCACTGCTGAGTCGACAATGACACCAAAGTCAATCGCACCCAAAGAAATCAAATTAGCCGGCACACTCCACAGGTGCATTTGAATAAAAGATACACATAAAGCCAAGGGAATCACGGCAGCCACTACCGCTGCAGCGCGGATGTTGCCTAAGAAGAAAAACAGAACTGCTAAGACCAAAGAAATACCAAAGAATAAGGTGTGCTTAACTGTTCCAATCGTGATGTCTAAAAGAACCTGACGATCATAGAAGGGTTTTACTTCAATACCGGGGGGCAATACATGTCGATTGATGTTATCAATAGTGGTGCGGACACGTGCCAAGACTTCAGTAGCATTTTCTCCACGACGTAGGTAAACAATACCCTCAACAGAATCGGGATTGTCATTGAATTGGAACATGCCTAAACGGGGTGCATTACCAATTTCAACCCTAGCAACATCACCAATCCGAATCGGCACGCCATTATTAATGGTGATGACTACTTGTTTAATGTCATCAATATTCTTCAGTAAACCAACGCCACGCACCACAAACTGTTGCTCTCCACTTGGAAGGAGTCCGCCACCGGTATTGCTATTGGCATTCGTGAGAGCCAAGATCAATTGATTTACGGATACGCCCTTGGCTTGCAAACTTTCAGGACTAACAATCACTTGATATTGACGCACCTTACCGCCAAAAGAAGACACATCTGCTACACCAGGCGTTTGTTTAAGCTCTTTATAGATCTCATAGTTCTGCAGCGTCTTTAATTGCGTAGATGAGGCGTAATCAGAACGTACTTCGTAACGCATGATCTCGCCAGTTGCATCCGAGTCAGGGCTAATGCTAGAAGTAACACCAGGGGGAAAGGAGACATTCCCTAAGTTAGCTAAAAATATTTGACGCGCCTTAAATGGATCAGCTGTGTCATTAAATTTGAGGGTGACAACGGATAAGCCAAAGAGCGATACCGAACGGAAGGCGTGCAAACCCGGAATACCGGCCAATGCATTTTCAACCGGAATCGTGACCTGTTGCTCTACTTCAGTAGTACTTCTGCCGGGCCATTGTGAAATCGCTTGAATGGTTAATGGCGCTACACCGGGATATGGCTGAATAGGTAGCTTGCTCAAACTGAGCATGCCCAGACCCAGCAGCACAATCGAAGCAAAGATGACGAGCACGCGCTTCTCGATGACTCCTCGAATAAAGGAGGTGAAAACGCTCACTTAGTCCTCCTGCTTGGCAAAGCGATCATTCAACAAAACAGCGCCTTCAGCCAATACTTGCCAGCCCTGCTCTACGCCTTCAGTAATCGCAAAGCTCTTGCTATTCAGATCGTAGCCTTTAACGGGCACACGGCGAAAAGTTTCAGGGCCAATCTTAATAATCGCATAACGGTTCTCGCGCACGCGAACAATGGCAGATTGCGGCACTACTACGGCATCAGCAGTTCCGGTGTTCAACAAACCAGAGGCGTACATATCTGGTCGCAATAAATCATCCGTATTTTCGACATCAGCACGAATTAATAATGCGCGCGTTTGTGGATCGATCGTTGGCGCAATGTAATTAGCATAGGCAACAAACTCTTTATCGGGATAAGCCTCAAGCCGTAAGACCATCTTCTGACCTTGCTTGATCATCCGAAAATCTTGTTCAAACACATTACCCAAAAACCAGAGATGTTTTGGATCAGCTAAGGTAGTAATTACATCACCTGAGTTCACGGCAGTTCCAGGTTCAACATTGCGCTTGACTACAACCCCCTTAAGAGGCGAGCGCATGATTAAATTACTCGTAGTCTTACCAGTGG
>CAIMPQ010000137.1 GCA_903843315.1 uncultured beta proteobacterium | reverse complement strand
GCGTTTGGCATCACGCGTTAATTGCAAAGCAGATGAACGGCGGACAATTTGGTCGCCAGCATAAATATTGACATCAGCAAGGCGCTCAAGACCATTAAATGGAGCAAGCTTGCCATTGATAATCGTGTTGTTCGTAGCTTGATTATTCAAACGAGTGCAATAAGTATCATTCAGAGCTTCGCCCAAGACTTCTTCAGGCGAATTGAACAAGAAACCATCCAAGCCCGTTAGACCTCCAAGCACACGCAGCACTTTCCATGCTGGACGGGAGTCACCCAAAGGCTTCACGGATGGTTGAACAGTCTGCACCCTGCCTTCTGCATTTACAAAGGTAGAAACGGTTTCACTAAATGGGGTGATCGGCAGAATCACGTCCGCCACTTCGAGCAAATCAGCACTCTTATAAGCACTCAATGCAATCACGGTGTTTGCTTTTGCCAAAGCTGCACGAGCTTGTACTGGATTTGGTAAATCTGCGTCGGGTTCGATATTCATTAATACCATTGCACGACGATCACCTGAGAGTACAGAGTCAACCCCTGCACCATTGGCATTTACTAGTGATGCACCAACGGCATTACCACCAACAGGCAAGAATCCGAAAGTGGCACCCGTTTGATCAGCAATAAATTGCGCCATCACGTGCAAGTCAGCAGCATGATGATGGGCAATTGCAGCCGATCCCAGCAATACCGCTTTCGAAGAGCCAGACAACAAACTGTCAGCAATCTTCTGGGCTGCTGACGATACTGGCAAATTGAATGTACCTGCCGGTGCAGAAACTGACTTGGCCTTTGCAACAGCTAAAGCCACTTCGCTCAATGCATTTAACCAAGCGCTTGGAGCCGCTGAAATACCTTGGCTAGGAATCAACCAGTCATCGCCCCCAGCATCAATACGGAAAACTTGTAATGCCCGCTTCGCTGCAGTACGAATACGTGCAGCAAGCACTGGCTGATCTTTACGCAGGAAGCTGCCAATCACCAATACACGATCAAGCTCGCTCACCTTCGCGATCGGCATACCCAACCATGGTGCGCTAGCAGCAGCTTTAATATCAGTCTGGCGTAAGCGAGTATCCATTTGGCTTGAGCCCAAGCCACGGATCATTTTTTGTAAAAGGTGTAACTCTTCAGTACTGGAGATTGGATGAGCTAATGCCCCAATGGCTTCTGCACCACTTTCAGAAGAAATCGTTTTGAGTGAGTGGGCAACATAATCTAATGCTGATTGCCAATCGGTTTCTAACCACTGCCCCCCCTGCTTCACCATTGGCGTAGTGATGCGATCTGCACTATTTAAACCTTCATAAGAAAAGCGGTCACGATCGCTAATCCAACATTCATTAATCGCTTCATTATCTAAAGCAACGACCCGCATAACTTTGTTCGCTTTAGTTTGCACTGTGGTATTGGCACCAAGGCTGTCATGCGGGCTAACTGAGCGCTTGCGTCCTAGTTCCCAAGTTCGCGCTGCATAACGGAATGGCTTGCTAGTCAATGCGCCAACTGGGCATAAATCAATCATATTTCCAGAGAGCTCTGAATCAACTGTTTGGCCAACAAAGGTAGTAATTTCTGAATGCTCGCCACGGTTGATCATGCCTAATTCCATGACGCCAGCGACTTCTTGGCCGAAGCGAACGCAGCGGGTACAGTGAATGCAGCGGGTCATCTCCTGCATGGAGATCAATGGACCGACATTCTTATGAAATACCACACGCTTTTCTTCGTCGTAGCGTGAGTTCGACTTGCCGTAACCAACCGCTAAATCTTGTAATTGGCACTCGCCACCTTGGTCGCAAATGGGGCAATCTAATGGGTGATTAATGAGCAAGAATTCCATGACAGAACGTTGCGCCTCAACTGCTTTAGCAGAATGGGTAAACACTTTCATGCCTTGGGTCACTGGGGTTGCACATGCTGGTAATGGTTTTGGCGCCTTTTCTACTTCAACGAGACACATGCGGCAATTAGCAGCGATCGATAATTTCTTGTGATAACAGAAGTGAGGTACGTAGGTGCCGAGCTTGTTCGCGGCGTGCATCACCATCGAACCTTGCGGAACTTCTACTGTCTTACCATCTAATTCGATTTCTACCATGCTCACTTTAAGATGTCCCGTGCTCAATAACTTATAAAGGTTGTGCAGAATCTAAGCAGCGCTTATTTTCTACGTGATACGCAAATTCATCCATGTAATGCTTCAACATACCTCGTACTGGCATTGCAGCTGCATCACCCAAAGCGCAAATCGTGCGACCCTGAATATTTGCTGCTACGTCATTGAGCAAATCTAAATCCTCAGGACGTCCTTGTCCATGCTCTATACGATGCACAATGCGATATAACCAGCCAGTCCCCTCACGACAAGGGGTACATTGACCACAAGATTCTTCGTGATAGAAGTAAGACAAACGCTCTAGTGCACGAACCATGCAGCGCGTTTCGTTCATTACGATTACCGCACCAGAACCCAACATGGAGCCAGCCTTAGCAATGCTGTCGTAATCCATTGTCAAATCCATCATCTGCGCACCAGGAACTACCGGAGCAGAAGATCCCCCAGGGATTACTGCTTTTAGCGCAATTCCGTCACGCATCCCGCCGGCCAGTTTGAGCAGCTCAGAAAATGGGGTGCCCAAAGGAATTTCATAATTACCTGGGTGAACTACGTCACCAGAAACTGAGAATATTTTGGTTCCACCATTGTTAGGTTTACCCAGATCGAGATACGCTTGACCACCGATTGCCAATACAAATGGCACAGCAGCAAAAGTTTCAGTGTTGTTGATAGTGGTTGGTTTGCCGTACAAGCCAAAACTCGCAGGGAAAGGTGGTTTGAAACGTGGCTGACCTTTTTTACCCTCTAAGGATTCCAGTAATGCCGTTTCTTCGCCACAGATATAAGCACCCCAGCCTGGCGAAGCATGTAATTGGAAGGCAAAATCGCTTCCCATGATCTTATCGCCCAAATATCCAGCAGCGCGTGCCTCTTCTAAAGCCTCTTCAAAACGAGAATAGGTTTCCCAAATCTCACCGTGGATATAGTTATATCCAACGGTAATACCCATGGTGTAAGCACCAATGATCATGCCCTCAATCAACGCATGTGGGTTGTAACGCATGATGTCGCGGTCTTTAAATGTACCTGGCTCACCTTCGTCGCTATTACAAACTAAATATTTTTGACCCGGAAATTGACGAGGCATAAAGCTCCACTTCAATCCAGTTGGGAAACCTGCACCACCACGACCACGCAGTGATGATGCTTTCAACTCAGCGATGATGGAATCAGGTGCAACCTTGTCATTAATTAAACGACGCAATTGTTGATATCCGCCACGGCTCTCGTAATCTTTTAAACGCCAGTTATCACCGTTTAATCCGGCAAGAATTAAAGGCTTGATGTGACGATCGTGCAAGCTGGTCATACCGACTTCCCTTCTGCACGAAGCTCATTTAATAGAGCATCAATTTTTTCTTTACTCATAAAGCTACACATACGCTTGTCATTTACCAGCATGACTGGAGAATCGCCGCAGGCACCCATGCACTCACCCTCTTTTAAGGTAAAAGTGCCACAAGGTGTAGTTTCGTTATATCCAATACCTAAAGTTTCCTTCAGATAGGTGGCCGCAGTTTCACCATGCGTTAATTGGCAAGGCAAGTTTGTACAAATAACCAACTTGTATTTACCAATCGGCTTGGTGTTGTACATATTGTAGAAAGTAGCCACTTCTTCTACTGCAATGGTGGGCATTTCTAAGATCTGGGCAACAGTAGCAATCACATCTGGTGAGACCCAACCCAATTCGGTTTGAACAGCAATCAATGCAGCCATCACAGCAGACTGCTTCTGCTCTGGCGGGTATTTGGCGACATTTTGGGCAATCACTGCCAGTGTTTTAGCGGATAGTTGAAGAGTTGTTGTCATTGAATAATCTATGGCGCGCTGTATTAGCGGTCAATCTCCCCGAACACAATATCTTGGGTACCAATAATGGTTACCGCATCAGCCAACATATGCCCACGTGACATTTCATCCATAGCAGATAAATGTACAAATCCGGGAGCGCGAATCTTCATACGGTAGGGCTTGTTAGCGCCATCAGAAATCAAGTAAATACCAAACTCACCCTTTGGATGCTCAACCGCTGAATAGGCCTCACCATCAGGAACATGCATACCTTCTGTAAAGAGTTTGAAATGGTGAATCAACTCCTCCATATTGGTTTTCATATCCACCCGCTTCGGTGGAGCAACCTTATGGTTATCGCTCATCACGGGGCCTGAATTCGCTTTAAGCCAAGCCACGCATTGCTTAATGATGCGATTAGATTGACGCATCTCTTCCATACGCACTAAATAACGATCATAGGAATCGCCATTCACGCCTACAGGAATATCAAATTCGAGACGGTCATACACTTCGTAGGGTTGTTTCCTACGTAAATCCCACTCAATGCCGGAGCCACGCAACATCGGACCGGTAAAGCCAAGTTGTAATGCACGCTCTGGAGTAACGATCCCAATATTCACTAGGCGCTGCTTCCAAATGCGGTTATCGGTTAATAGATTGCAGTACTCATCGACGTTCGCATCAAAGCCATTCGCAAACTGGTCAATAAAATCGAGTAACGTACCGCTACGATTTTCGTTCAGGCGCTTCACAGCGGATGCACTCCGAATCTTGGAGTTGCTGAACTGAGCCATCTGATCAGGCAAATCTCGGTATACGCCACCAGGGCGATAGTAAGCAGCATGCATACGTGCACCGGATACGGCTTCGTACATATCAAAGATATCTTCACGATCACGGAATGCATAGAGAAATACCGCCATTGCACCCACGTCTAGACCATGACAACCGATCCAGAGAAGATGATTCAACAGCCGTGTCAACTCGTCATACATCACGCGGATGTATTGAGCGCGTAATGGCACATCTACTTGCAATAATTTTTCGATAGCTAAAACATAAGCATGTTCGTTGGACATCATGGAAACATAGTCCAAGCGATCCATATAAGGTACGTTCTGAATCCAAGTACGTGTTTCAGCTAATTTTTCAGTAGCACGATGCAATAAACCAATATGGGGGTCAGCCCGTTGAATCACTTCACCATCAAGCTCAAGCACTAAACGTAAAACGCCGTGTGCCGCAGGATGTTGAGGGCCAAAATTGAGGGTGTAGTTCTTAATTTGTGCCATGACTTAAACCGGACCTCCGTACTGCTCTTCTCGCACAATACGTGGCGTAATCTCACGCGCCTCAATCGTCACAGGCTGGTACACCACACGCTTTAATTCTGGGTCATAGCGCATTTCAACGTTACCGCTGATTGGGAAATCTTTTCTGAATGGGTGTCCGATGAATCCATAGTCAGTCAAGATGCGACGTAAGTCTTCATGACCATCGAATAGGATGCCGTAGAGATCAAAAGCTTCACGCTCGAACCAGTTAGCGGAACTCCACACTGGTGTAATCGAAGCAACCAATGGATAGCTATCATCGGGAGCAAATACGCGAACACGCAAACGCCAGTTGTGCTTTAAAGACAATAAATGGCTGACTACTCCGAAGCGTTGGCCACCCCAAGCGCCATCGCGGAAGTCTTGATAGTCAACACCACACAGATCAATCAACTGCTCAAATGCAAGAGAGGGCTCATCACGCAAGAGCATGGCAGATTCAAAATAAGTATCGGCGTTCACGACAACAGTCACCTCACCTAAAGCAATTTCAATCGATTGCGCTCGCTTACCAAGAACTTTTTCTAGGTTGGCCGCTAATTGAACTAAACGATCTGACATGATTTAAGCCTTCCGTGCAATCGTGCTGGTGCGAGCGATCTTGGATTGCAACTGAATAATTCCGTAGATCAAAGCTTCTGCAGTTGGAGGGCAACCAGGCACATAAATATCCACTGGTACGATGCGGTCGCAACCGCGTACAACCGAATAAGAGTTATGGTAATAACCGCCTCCATTGGCACAAGAGCCCATGGAGATAACCCAACGTGGTTCTGGCATTTGGTCATAGACCTTACGCAAGGCGGGTGCCATCTTGTTACATAAGGTACCAGCAACAATCATGAGGTCAGATTGGCGTGGTGATGGGCGGAAAACGACACCAAAACGGTCCAAGTCATAACGTGATGCGCCTGCATGCATCATTTCAACTGCACAGCAAGCCAAACCAAAGGTCATCGGCCACAAAGAGCCGTTGCGCGTCCAGTTGATCAACTGATCTGCAGTGGTGGTAACAAATCCTTCTTTGAGTACGCCTTCTAATGCCATATCTATCACTCCCAGTCGAGAGCGCCCTTTTTCCAGATATATACAAATCCCACAATGAATTCCAACAGGAAGATCACCATGGAGGCGTATCCAAACCAGCCAATATCACGTAGTGCAACACCCCATGGGAATAGGAATGCTGTTTCTAAGTCAAATAGGATGAAGAGGATGGCAATGAGGTAATAGCGCACGTCAAACTTCATCCGCGCATCTTCAAAAGCTTCAAAACCACATTCGTAAGGAGACAGTTTCTCCGCATCTGGCCTCGAAGGAGCCAAAATTCTTCCGAGGAGCATGGGAACTAAACCAACCCCAATACCTACGAGGATAAAAAGCAGAACAGGAAAGTAATTAGCGAGATTCAAAATGGTCCTGAGTCGTTCGTCTGATAATTCTTAAGAGCTACAAATTATTGATTATTTCACTACCTACAGCTTTGATTTAGAACAAAAACACTACTATTACTTTATTTTGGTGCCGACGGCGAGACTCGAACTCGCACAGCCTAAGCCACTACCCCCTCAAGATAGCGTGTCTACCAATTTCACCACGTCGGCATCTTGTAAAACCAATCAATTCTACTGCATTGCACCACTGAACTACCCCAAAAATGGGACAGACAAATCTGTAAAAACCTACTGTTTTACTTAGGAACTGCGGGTTTAGTTGGATCTTGTACAGGAGCGACTGGCGCAGCCGGGGCTACAGCGGGCGCTACTGTTCCAGAAAGAACCCCAGGACTTACTTCCTTCTTATTACCAAGCCAGGTGATGCCTAAGGTGCAAATAAAGAATACAGCCGCAAAAATGGCAGTTGTATGAGAAAGGAAATTGGCTGACCCGCTTGCACCAAACAGACTGCCTGAAGCACCAGATCCAAATGCAGCACCCATATCAGCGCCTTTACCCTGCTGCAATAGCACCAACAGAATCACAGCCAAGGCTGAAATTACCTGCAATACGATCAATAAAGTCTTAAGCCATTCCACAATTTATCTCCAAATAAAAAATCTATGCCTGACAGATAGCTAGAAAATCCTGAGGGTTCAAAGAAGCTCCCCCAACTAATCCGCCATCAATATCTGGCATTGCAAACAATTCAACGGCATTGTCAGGTTTGACACTGCCACCATACAAAATTCCGACGTGCTCTGCCACATCCCCGTTAAATTCAGTCAGTTGAAGTCGAATCACACGGTGCATATCTTGCGCTATCTGAGCACTGGCTACTTTACCTGTACCGATAGCCCAAACGGGCTCATAAGCGATTAAGCAGTCAGCCAATCGATCCTGCAGAACAAAGACTTGCTTAGCCACTTGGCCGCAAACCACTTCTTCTGCCCTACCTGAATTTCGTTCATCAGCAGTTTCGCCAACACAGATCACTGGCGTCATACCAGCATCTAATACCTGCAGGGCTTTAGCTGCAACCACTTCATCGGTCTCTTGATGCATCTGACGACGCTCTGAATGTCCAACAATGACATAGCTACAACCCATTTCTTTCAGCATTGCGGCAGCCACCTCTCCGGTAAAGGCCCCAGAGATATGTGCTGAAGCATCCTGCGCCCCAAGACCTAAGAATGCCAAAGAATGTTCTTTAATTAATGTGGCGCATTGTGACAAATACGGAAACGGAGGGCATACAACAAACTTACGTCCAGATGGCATACCGCTCTCCATGCCGCGCGCAACTGTCTTAATCCAATCCTGATTGCTGGCAAGACTGCCGTTCATTTTCCAGTTGCCGATGACGATGAGTGGTCGCATAAGAATGGATTAAAGAGAAAGGATTAGACCGTTAAAACAATTTTGCCGACATGCTCGGAAGATTCCATCAAACGATGGGCATCCGCTGCCTGATCTAGCGAAAAGGTTTTATAAATTACTGGCTTTAATTGGCCAGCATTGAGCAAAGGCCATACATGGTCAAAAAGTTGCTTGGTGATTTGCTTCTTAAAGGAAACTGGGCGTGGACGTAAGGTTGATCCAGTAATAGTTAGGCGGCGGCGCAAGATTTGATTCGTGCTCACCTCAGCCTTTGAGCCACCCTGAATGGCAATAATCACAATACGTCCATCATCGGCCAAACAATCAATCTCGCGCTGGACATAAGCACCAGTCACCATGTCGAGAATCACGTTGACACCTTTGCCATCCGTCGCTTTCTTAACTTCCTCTACAAAATCTTGAGTCTTGTAGTTGATTGCCAAGTCAGCGCCCAATTTTAGGCAAGCAGCGCATTTCTCATCAGTACCAGCAGTAACAAATACTCTATGACCCAATGCTTTGGCAATCAGAATGGCCGTTACACCAATACCACTAGAACCACCTTGAACTAACAGCGTTTCACCTTTAGATAATTCGCCACGCATGAAAACATTGCTCCATACGGTAAAGAAGGTTTCCGGCAAAGCTGCAGCCTCTTGATCAGTAAAACCAGTTGGGTAAGGCAAGCATTGGGCAATAGGTGCGGTGCATTGATCTGCATAACCACCACCCTGCACCAAGGCGCAAACCTTGTCTCCGATTTTAAGACCAAAGACATTATCAGTATGCGATAAATCACCGCCTACGATCTCACCAGCCACTTCAAGACCAGGAATATCTGAAGCGCCTGCAGGTACTGGATAAAAGCCCTTCCGCTGTAAAACATCTGGGCGATTAATCCCTGCTGCTCGAACTTGAATCAAAACCTCGCCAGTACCACTGTCCGGAACCACTGGATCTGGACGAGTGGTAGGCACCAACATTTCTGGTGTACCAAATTCTTTGATTTCTATGACGCGCATAAGAGGCTCTTGGCTATTGCTGAATTAAGCTAACTTAGTCAATGACTCAAGCAGTTTCATCTGAGGCAGGAGCAACTTCAGCAACCGCTTCAGCAGCACCAGCCAAAGGAGCAATCGTGCCACCTTCATCCGCCATTGCAGCTTTGAGTGATAAACGTAAACGACCTCGCTCATCAGCAGCTAACAATTTCACGCGAACGATCTGACCTTCTTGCAAATAGTCTTTCACTTCTTTAACGCGCTCATTGGAGATTTCTGAGATGTGTAAGAGACCATCCTTACCAGGAAGAATATTTACCAAAGCACCAAACTCAAGCAACTTCACTACTGGGCCCTCGTAGATCTTACCTACTTCAGCTTCTGCAGTGATGCCTTCAATGCGGGCTTTTGCTTCAGCCATGCCTTCAGCACTAGTAGAAGCGATAGTTACGGTGCCGTCATCTTTAATGTCAATGCTGCAACCCGTTTCTTTGGTCAAAGCTTGAATTGTTGCGCCGCCCTTACCGATTACTTCACGAATCTTGTCTGGATGAATCTTGAATGAGACCATGCGTGGAGCATGTGCAGACAATTCTGTACGCACTGAACCCATCGCTTCTTGCATTTTGCTCAAGATGTGCAAACGACCTTCTTTAGCTTGCGCCAAAGCAACTTGCATAATTTCTTTAGTAATACCTTGAACCTTAATATCCATCTGGAGTGCAGTAATTCCATTAGCTGTACCTGCTACTTTGAAGTCCATATCGCCTAGGTGATCTTCATCACCCAAGATATCGGTCAATACAGCAAAACGGTTACCGTCAAGGATCAAGCCCATTGCCACACCAGCAACGTGTGCTTTTACTGGAACACCAGCATCCATCATTGCCAGACAGCCACCGCATACAGAAGCCATAGATGAAGAACCGTTTGATTCAGTGATTTCTGAAACCACACGAATGCTGTAAGCAAAGTCTTCAGCGCTTGGCAATACCGGAATCAAGGCACGCTTAGCCAAACGACCATGACCAATTTCACGACGCTTTGGGCTACCTACACGACCGGTTTCACCAGTTGCGAACGGGGGCATGTTGTAGTGGAACATGAAACGATCGCGGTATTCACCTTCAAGTGCATCAATGATTTGCTCGTCACGTGCAGTACCTAAAGTAGCTACAACGAGAGCCTGTGTTTCACCGCGAGTAAATAAAGCAGAGCCGTGGGTACGGGGCAATACACCGTTACGAATTTCAATTGGACGAACTGTACGGGTATCGCGACCATCAATGCGTGGCTCACCATTCAAAATCTGGCTACGAACAATTTTCGCTTCGATTTCAAACATGATGTCACTCACAGCAACAGCATCAACGTCACCTTCAGCAGATAACTTCGCCATGACTTCTTTAGAAATTTCTTTGAGCTTGTCTGAACGAGCGCCTTTTTGACGAATCTGATAAGCCTCACGTAATGGCGCTTCAGCTATAGCGGTTACCTTAGCGATAAATGGCTCATCTTTAGGAGCAGCAGTCCAATCCCACTCTGGCTTGCCAGCTTCAAGCACTAAATCATTGATAGCGTTGATAGCAGTTTGCATTTGGTCATGACCAAAAACCACAGCACCCAACATCACTTCTTCAGACAATTGGTTTGCTTCTGACTCAACCATCAATACAGCTGCTTGTGTACCAGCAACGATCAAATCGAGTTCGCTAGTAGCTTGTTCTGTACGGGTTGGATTCAAAAGGTACTGACCATCGGCATAACCTACGCGCGCTGCGCCAACTGGGCCGGCAAAAGGAATGCCTGAAATAGCCAATGCTGCTGAAGCAGCGATCAAGGCAGGAATATCAGATGGAACATCAGGGTTGATAGACAACACATGAATCACCACTTGAACTTCATTCAAGAAGCCTTCTGGAAATAAAGGACGTAATGGGCGATCGATCAAACGGGAGATCAATGTCTCACCTTCTGATGGGCGACCTTCACGACGAAAGAAGCCGCCAGGGATCTTGCCTGCTGCGTACGTTTTTTCTAGGTAATCAACCGTTAGCGGGAAAAACGATTGGCCTGGCTTAGCAGACTTAGATGCAACTACTGTTCCCATTACTACTGTGTCATCAATGTTAACAATAACGGCACCACCTGATTGACGAGCAATCTCGCCTGTTTCCATGGTTACCTGATGGTTGCCCCATTGAAAACTTTTTACTGCTTTTTTAAACATCGTCATTCTGATCTTCTCCAAATTGTTCACGTAAAACTCACATGAATTTCACGCTTGTCGTGGGATAAAGCAGTGTCACGACAACACTGGAGCGATTTAAGATCACAAGGGATGCCATTCCAGGGAGACTCTGAATCTATTTTCAGAAACTCATTGGAATGACACAATCCCCTACACAAATAATCTTGAAACGCCCAAAAAACATGCCATCTGCTTAAGACTGATTCTGTGACGAAACAACCCTAAGAAAGATGGCATTGCATACCGATAAGAATTACTTACGGAGACCTAATTTCTCAATCAATGCGCGATAGCGGTCCAAATCTTTGCCCTTGAGGTAATCCAAGAGGCGACGGCGACGTGAAACCATCTTCAGCAAGCCACGACGGCTATGATGGTCTTTGGCGTTAGCCTTGAAATGGGGGGTTAATTCATTGATGCGGGCTGTGAGCAATGAAACTTGAACTTCAGGGCTACCCGTATCGTTTGCGCTGCGCGCGTTTTCTTTGACGATTTCCGCCGTTTTAATATCAGCAACTGCCATTTTTAATACTCCTTACTTGCGAACACTTGAGCTTTCACCCAATCCGTGTCGTGCGTTATTAACAAAATAAAACAAAAAAGCTTTACAAATCAAAGCCCTCGAATTGTAGCAGACAGACCCCTAAAATAGCGCTTAACTAAGGAATAATTGGTATGCTGTGGTAACTTATTTTTCCTTTTTAATAGTAATACCTATATAAATCAACAACTTACACATAATGACTCCTCTATATCGTACCCTCATCGCCCTTATATTGATTGGTCTAGGTCTCAATCAACCAGCTTCCGCTCAATTTTCTTCCATGTTTGGGCCCAGCAAGACCATTGCTCAGCAACGGGATGACATCCTAAGAAAGAATGATGAAATTCTAAAGAATCTCTATAAAGTGGCACCGCAAGCCAGGGAACTCATTGAAAAGTCAGCGGGTTATGCCACCTTTAGCAACTTTGGAATGAAGATTCTGATTGCTGGTGGTGGCACCGGTACCGGCGTGGTGTTTAGTAAATCGTCATCAAAACCAATTTATATGAACATGGCTGAGGTCCAAGCTGGTCTTGGGGTGGGTATTAAATCAACCCAAACCATTTTTGTATTTCAAAAAGAAACGGCTCTCAATGATTTCGTTAATTCTGGTTGGACTTTCGGCGGCCAAGTAACGGCAGCTGCAAAATATGAAAAAAATGGGGATGCCTACCATGACGCCAACATCGTCGCCGACGGAATACTGATGTACCAATTAACAGACTCGGGCCTTGCCGCTGAAATCACTGGCAAGGGCTCTAAGTACTATAAAAATACTGACCTCAATAAATAATCAGATTGGATGACGCCTAAAGTCTTAAGGCGTCATCTGTGCATTGAGTTTTGCTTGACTAGGATCATGCAATTTATTCAAAGCAGATAAGTAAGCCTTAGCTGAGGCTGCGATGATATCGGGATCAGTTCCAACGCCATTCACAATGCGACCGCCCTTAGCTAAACGAACTGTAACCTCGCCTTGCGATTGCGTTCCTGAAGTAATTGCATTAACTGAGTACAGTAACTGCTCTGCCCCGCTCTTAGCAATTTCTTCAATCGCATTCAAGCTAGCATCTACTGGACCATTCCCTTCAGATTCAGAGCTCACCTCTTTATCACCCATACGGAAAGTAACGCGTGACTTAGGGCGCTCACCCGTTTCAGAATGTTGGCTTAAAGAAATAAAGTGATAATGGTCATCGGCTTCTGCAGCAGCAGAATCAGACATGATGGCAATGATGTCTTCATCAAAAATTTCTGACTTTTGATCAGCCAAAGCTTTAAAACGCACAAAGGCCTCGTTTAAATCTGCCTCAGCTTGGATTGCAATGCCCAAATCTTGCAAGCGCTGTTTAAAAGCATTACGTCCTGATAATTTACCCAACACGATCTTGTTAGCAGACCAGCCCACATCTTCCGCGCGCATGATTTCATAAGTCTCACGGTTTTTCAAAATACCATCTTGGTGAATACCAGAAGCGTGTGCAAATGCATTCGCGCCAACCACTGCTTTATTGGGTTGCACCACAAATCCAGTGATATGGGAAACCAATTTAGAGGCAGGAACAATTTGGGTCGCATCAATGCCACAAACCATATCAAAGTAATCTTTACGCGTACGCAAAGCCATCACAATCTCTTCTAATGCCGTATTACCAGCGCGCTCACCCAAACCATTGATCGTGCACTCGATCTGACGGGCGCCGCCAATCTTGACGCCTGCCAAGGAATTGGCAACTGCCATACCCAAGTCATTATGGCAATGCACGGACCATACCGCTTTATCGGAGTTCGGTACGCGGCTACGCAAAGTCTTGATAAATTCGCCATACAACTCGGGAGTTGCATAGCCAACGGTATCGGGAATATTGATCGTAGTCGCCCCTTCATTGATGACACCCTCGACCACTCTGCACAAGAAATCCATCTCAGAGCGATAGCCGTCTTCAGCAGAAAACTCAATATCGTCAGCCAAGTTTCTAGCAAAACGAATTGAGCGTTTTGCCTGCTCCAATACCTCTTCAGGAGACATGCGCAACTTCACAGCCATATGCAAAGGGCTGGTAGCTAAGAATGCATGAATACGCTTGGCTTTGGCAGCCTTTAATGCATCTGATGCACGTGTAATGTCTTTATCATTTGCTCTAGCCAAAGAGCACACAATGGAATCTTTAATGGCAGCAGCAACCGCAGAAATTGCCTGAAAATCGCCTTCAGAACTAGCAGCAAAACCCGCTTCAATCACATCTACTTTGAGTCGCTCTAATTGACGGGCAATGCGGACTTTTTCATCCTTAGTCATCGAAGCGCCTGGGGATTGCTCACCATCACGCAAGGTGGTATCGAAAATGATTACTTTATCGCTCATCACTACTCTCCGGTTTTAAATACTTCATTTGCTTATTACTGAATTTCAATCTTAAAAACAAAAAACCCCAGCAAATTGCTGGGGCTGGTATGCGGTGGTTAATGAACTCTTTTTGGTCTCATCAACTCAGGCCTTACCCGCCCCAAGCTTTAGGCTTAGTGCTAGTAGAAGGAGACCGGTTAAAGGCGAGAAATTCATCAACATGGAATTAATATACCCGAAAATTCTAAAATTAGCTAAAACGCTTCCCGCTGAGGCGCTCCCAAGCCCAAATGACATATCCCGAGATGGAATACACCACGAATACACCAAATAAGGTCAAAGGCGGATTAGAAGAAATCAATACAAAGGTCAGGATCATGAGAACCATGACGCCAAAAGGAACGCGATAGCGGACGTCCAAGGCTTTGCCGCTATAAAACCGTGCATTAGAGACCATGGTTAATCCTGCATAAACGGCAATGAAGAAGGTTATCCATGGAATTGCTGTATCCCGCACTGGAATTTTGTTGTCATCAGCTAACCAGATAAAGCCAGCCATTAAAGCGCCGGCTGCTGGGCTAGGTAAGCCTTGAAAAAATTTCTTATCAACGACGCTTGTATTGACGTTAAAACGTGCCAAGCGCAAAGCGGCACCAGCACAGTAAGTAAAGGCTGCCAACCAACCCCACTTACCCAAATCTTTTAAAGCCCACTCATAAGCAACTAAAGCCGGAGCTACCCCAAAGGAGACCATGTCAGCAAGTGAGTCATATTGTTCACCAAAGGCGCTTTGCGTATTAGTCATGCGAGCTACGCGTCCATCCATACCATCCAGAACTAGCGAAGCAAAGATTGCAATAGCAGCAACTTCAAACTGATGATTCATCGCATTAACGATTGCAAAGAAGCCACAGAACAATGCAGCGGTAGTAAATGCGTTCGGCAGTAAATAAATACCTTTGCCACGTGGGCGAGGTTTTACATGGACTTCTTCTACTTCGTAATCAATCCCATCCCCAAGCTCATCAGCCCATTCGTCATGAGTTGACTCGGCACGAATGCGTGAGAGGCGACTGCGATCAATACGGCCACGACGGCGAAATGTAGTCAAAGATTTTCCCAGTGATGAGTGTGAATCAGTCTAGGCCTGGTAAGCGGGCCAAGGCTGTATTGGTAGCAAATACTTTATCACCAACACTTACCAATGGTTCAGCGGTAAGTGGTAAATAAACATCAACCCGAGAACCAAAACGAATAAAGCCATAGCGCTCGCCCGCTTTGAGACGATCACCCACATGGATATAACAAAGGATACGGCGTGCAATTAAGCCGGCAACCTGAACCAGGGTCACGATTTGTCCGTTAGCATCAATCACAACGGCATTACGCTCGTTCTCTGTAGAAGCTTTATCCAGATCGGCATTAACAAACTTGCCGGGGAAATACTGAATCTCTTTCACTAAACCATTTACAGCACTACGATTCGAGTGCACATTAAATACATTCATGAAGACGCTGATTTTGAGTGCTTCGCGACCAGCATAGGGATCATTGGTTTTTTCAACCACCACAATCCGTCCATCAGCTGGAGATAAAACCAAATCGCGACCCAGCGCAGGAATGCGCTGTGGATCACGGAAAAACTGCAGAACAAAGATAAAGATAATCCAAAGCGGCCAGGACCAGGCGGAACCGCCAAGGTATTGAACTAGCAAAGTAAAGAACCCCACCAGTGCCAAATACGGCCAGCCTTCTCTTGCAATAATGGGGTGGGGATACATCATCTTCGTTCTGAGCCTTATTAATTAAAACTAATTGTTTGTTGCTTAGTTCTTCGTTTGATCTACTAACTTGTTCTTAGCAATCCAAGGCATCATGGCGCGCAATTTTGCACCAACCACTTCGATGTCATGCTCTGCATTCAAACGACGACGTGAGATTAATGTTGGAGCACCAGCCTTGTTCTCCAGAATGAAGCTCTTAGCGTATTCACCAGTCTGAATATCTTTTAGGCACTGACGCATAGCGTTCTTCGTATCTTCGGTAACAATCCGTGGGCCAGTGACATACTCACCATACTCAGCGTTATTAGAAATGGAGTAGTTCATGTTAGCGATACCGCCTTCATAGATTAAGTCAACAATCAACTTGAGCTCATGCAAGCACTCAAAGTAAGCCATTTCAGGGGCATAACCAGCTTCAACCAAGGTTTCAAAACCGGCCTTGATCAATTCAACTGCACCACCACAAAGAACAGCTTGCTCACCGAATAAGTCCGTTTCAGTTTCTTCGCGGAAGTTCGTTTCGATAATTCCAGCACGACCACCACCGTTTGCTGTTGCGTAAGACAAGGCTAGGTCACGAGCAGAGCCCGATTTATCTTGGTAAACCGCGATCAAATGGGGAACACCACCACCTTGGGCATATGTTCCGCGAACAGTATGGCCAGGCGCCTTAGGTGCAATCATGATGACGTCTAAGTCAGCACGTGGCTGAACTTGACCGTAATGCACGTTAAAGCCATGTGCAAAAGCAAGAGCTGCGCCCTGCTTAATATTGCCGTGCACTTCTTTGTTATACACATCCGCAATTTGCTCATCTGGCAACAACATCATCACGATGTCAGCGTCTTTAACAGCTTCAGAAACTTCTTTTACTGTCAGACCTGCATTTGCAGCCTTGCTCCAGGAAGCGCCATCTTTACGTAAACCAACAGTTACGTTAACGCCAGAGTCGTTTAGGTTCAATGCATGCGCGTGGCCTTGTGAACCATAACCAATGATGGTGACTTTCTTGCCCTTAACGAGGGACAAATCTGCGTCTTTATCGTAAAAAACTTTCATGCTCTTTCCTTGTATTGAAATAAGTTTTGCTGCGTAATAAATCAGTTATAAAAAATTAAACTTTTAAGATACGTTCACCACGTCCAATGCCAGAACCGCCAGAACGCACGGTTTCCAGAATTGATGCTCGATCAATCGAATCAATAAATGCATCCAATTTAGCGCCATCTCCTGTTAATTCGATGGTGTAACTCTTGTCTGTCACATCAATGATGCGTCCGCGGAAAATATCGGTAGTACGCTTCAATTCTTCACGCTCTTTACCAACTGCGCGAACCTTGATCATCATTAACTCACGTTCAATGTGAGGGCCTTCACTCAAATCAAACACCTTAACCACCTCCACTAGGCGATTTAAGTGCTTAGTGATTTGCTCAATCACATCATCTGAACCCATGGTGACAATAGTCATACGTGACAAAGAAGAATCTTCAGTAGGGGCAACGCTCAATGTTTCAATGTTGTAACCACGGGCAGAGAAAAGACCCACTACGCGCGACAAAGCGCCTGGTTCATTTTCAATTAATACAGAAATAATGTGTCGCATTACAGATCCTCGCTACCTAAGAGCATTTCAGTAATACCCTTACCGGCTTGAACCATCGGCCACACATTCTCTTCTGGGTCGGTCTGGAAATCCATGAACACAGTGCGATCCTTTAAGCGAATAGCTTCCTTCAGAGCGCCCTCAACATCAGACTTTTTCTCAATAAGCATACCAACGTGACCATAAGCCTCTGCCAACTTCACAAAGTCAGGCAAAGAATCCATATAGGAACTCGAATAACGCTTGTTATAGGTCAGTTCTTGCCATTGGCGAACCATTCCTAAGTAACGGTTATTTAGGGAGACAATTTTCACCGGCGTGTTGTATTGCTTGCAGGTCGAAAGTTCCTGAATGCACATCTGGATAGAGCCTTCGCCAGTAATAGCAAAAACATCCTTGTCAGGAAATGCCTTCTTGATCCCCATGGCATATGGCAAGCCTACGCCCATGGTACCGAGTCCACCAGAGTTAATCCAACGACGTGGCTGATCAAACTTGTAGAACTGGGCTGCCCACATTTGATGTTGACCTACATCAGAAGTAATAAAGGCATCACCACCTGTGAGTTCCCACAATTTTTGAACAACGTACTGAGGCTTCACAATTTGTGAAGCTTCGTCGTACTTCAAGCAATCTTTTTTACGCCATTCATTAATCTGCTCCCACCACGCGGCAACTTTCTCACCATTTTTACGTGGGCCAGCAGCCTTCAGTTGCGCAGTCATTTCCTGCAACACTTCTTTGAGGTTGCCAACAATCGGCACATCCACCTTCACACGCTTTGAGATTACGGAAGGATCGATATCGATGTGAATAATTTTGCGGGGATGACTTGCAAAGTGTTGGGTGTTGCCAATCACGCGGTCATCAAAACGTGCACCAATAGCAATCAACACATCACTATGTTGCATCGCCATATTCGCTTCGTATGTTCCGTGCATACCCAGCATGCCCAAGAACTGCGGACTGGTTCCAGGAAATCCGCCCAAGCCCATCAAGGTATTGGTAACGGGATAGCCCAATAAGTCAGCGAACTCTTTTAACTCAGGCGCTGCGTCAGCAAGAATGACGCCACCACCGGTATAGATGTATGGGCGCTCTGCTTCTTGCAACAAGGCTACTGCTTTGCGGATTTGACCGCTATGACCCTTTACTACTGGGTTATAGGAACGCATTTCCAATGTTTCCGGATAGACAAAGGGTCCTTTGGCAGCAGATACATCCTTAGGGATGTCGATCAACACTGGACCAGGACGACCGGTCTGCGCAATGTGAAATGCTTTTTTCAAAACCAAAGGCAAGTCTTTAACATCCTTAACAAGGAAGTTATGTTTAACCACGGGTCGTGTAATACCGACGGTATCTGCTTCTTGGAAAGCATCTTCGCCAATAGCGTACGTTGGCACGTTACCACTAATGATCACCATTGGGATTGAATCGGTATACGCAGTTGCAATTCCGGTAACCGCATTGGTTACCCCTGGCCCGGAGGTGACTAAAGCCACGCCAACCTTACCAGTTGCACGCGCATAGCCATCGGCCGCATGAACTGCTGCTTGCTCATGTCGAACTAGGATATGTTCAAACTTATTCTGCTTAAAAATTTCGTCGTAGATAAAGAGAACGGATCCCCCTGGGTAACCCCAAACGAATTCAACTCCTTCTTTGTGCAGTGCATGCACAAGCATTTCAGCACCAATCATTTCTGGAGGCGCATCTACGGTATTTGGGTTTGCTGAGTCTTTGTTAGCTTTAGTAGCTAAAAATTCGGCGCTGCTTGTATTCATTTTCTTTCGTCCTTTGCAATTTTCGGCAAAAAATTGTTTGGTCTGTTCTATCTCCTGCTTATGGCCTGAGTTCGAACGGCGCTGCTACCGGAAAAACCACTTCTTGAATGAGAATCTAGGTAGTAAGCCTAATATTCTATAGCAATCCCTTAAAATTACCCAATTCTTACAGATTCAGGTCTAATCCTTTGCATGGCATCAGCCCAAGAACTATCTGATTTTCTGCGTAGTGTCGAGCAGCGCGCGTTTAAGCAAGCGGTCTACGCTGTGCGTGATGATGATGCTGCACTGGATATTGTTCAGGACGCCATGATTAAGTTAGCTGAAAAATACGGAGATCGTCCAGCTGCTGAATTGCCGCTGGTGTTTACGAGAATCCTGCAAAACCGAATACATGACTGGTTTCGGCGCCAGAAGGTTCGAAATGCCTGGGTCACCCTCTTTTCCAATATGGGCAAGAAAAATGATGAAAATGACGATTTTGACCCCCTAGAGTCACTTTCAGCCCCAGATGACAGTGAAATTCACCAAGATGGGGCCCAAACCCTAGAGAGAAGTCAGCTTTTACAGTCTCTGGAGTCAGAAATATCAAAATTACCTGTACGTCAACGAGAAGCCTTCCTGATGCGTTATTGGGATGAGCTAAGCATTACTGAGACCGCAAAAGCCATGGGTTGTAGCGAAGGTAGCGTTAAAACGCATTGTTCTAGAGCCACTCAATCATTAGCTAAAGCATTGAAATTAAAAGGAATTACGCTGTGAAACACCTTAATGAGCAACTGACCGAGAGTCAAGCAGACCAATTTGGTCGAGCCAGTGCCGCCCTCCTAAACGAAGGCGCTCAAGTCTTGCCTAAAAATATTAAAGAGCGTCTTTACGCAGCCCGTATGAAGGCGATTTCTGTCAGAAAACCAGAAAAAGTACTTGTTCAAAAGCCCGTTTTAGCAGGTATTACTGGCAATTGGAGTTTCGGATCCAATGCCCGCTGGGATAGTGTTAGCTGGATAGCTCCATTGGTAGTCCTCGTATTTGGGCTGATTGCTATTGCGCAATGGCAGGATGATTCACGTATTAACGACATTGCTGAAGTAGATGCTGCCTTATTAAGTGATGATGTTCCACCTGACGCTTATGCTGATAGTGGCTTTATGGCATTCCTCAAGAATGGTCCTCTTTCAGATTCAAGCGACTCTGCTGATTTAGTACAAAGCAAATAAGCACCTGCTCTCTGATGCTGCCTAAACTGAAGTTGAACTTTGCTAGTGCTTTTGTAGCACTAGTCATTACTATGTTCTGCCTGAATATTTCTGCAGTACAAGCGCAATCTGCTCCGAACGCTGCGCATGGCAAAACAACTGCCATTCCCGAAAAGAAACCTGATGGCACTTGGGAAGGACTAAAACCAGCGCAACAACAAATTCTCGCCCCTTTAGAGAGCGACTGGGATTACATGTTGCCAGATAGCCGCAAGAAATGGATTCAGGTTGCGAATATTTACCCGAAGATGAGTACGCAAGATCAAGAACGCTTGCAGTCACGAATGACTGGATGGTCAAATCTTTCGCAAAAGGAACGCCGCCTCGCTCGTGAAAACTATTTAAGCAGTCTTAAGTTCCCAGCCGAGAAAAAAGCTGAAGCTTGGAGTGCCTATCAAAAGTTAAGCGATGATCAAAAGAAGAAGTTGGCTGAATCTGAGGTAAAGAAAAAACCAACTGCAGCTAACGCACCTACACTGCAACTGCACCCTATTGCCCCTAAGGTAAGCTTACCGGCAACCATTACGGCTCCAAGCAGCCCTGCTCCAGCCGAAAGCTCTGGATCTAGTGCTGAGAGTAGCGCTTCTAATAACTAATTTCATTGTTCATTAAGCAGTTTTATGACGCCTGCTGAACTCAGCGCATTATCTTCCCCACAATTTTGGCGACGTGTTTTCTGTTGTTTATATGAGCAACTCGTACTGTTGGGTGTGATTGCCCTTATCTTCCTAGTTCCTAATCTAGGGTTAGGTATTTTGTTTGGGGTTGCACTGCCGAGTTGGCTGACGTTTATTTACCTCTATACCGTTTTAGGAATCTACTTTGTTTGGTATTGGAGTAAATCGGGTCAAACATTGGCAATGCAGACTTGGCGTATTCGGATGATTGATATGAATGGCTTCACCCTCACTAAACGCAAAGCATTTTGGCGCTATATCTTTGGATCACTTTGGATCATCCCCTGCGTTGTATTGCAATGGGCATTCCATTTGGAAAAATGGCAAATTATCGAGATGCTACTTTCAGTTGCACTCTTCTTTTGGCCTCTGACGCTATATCTTGATCGCAGAAGTCCACTGCAACGCCAAAGCCTGCCAGATCGTTTTGCCGGTACGAGATTAGTAGAGCTACCAAAACACTTAGTAACACTCTCCTAAGGGCTCTAAACCTCTCTTAGGCACTCAATTGCTGTAGTGCTCTGTATCTTTCTCTGAAAACGATAGCCAGCAGCGAGACAGGCAAGCACTCCAAAAATAATTCCCATCGAAAGTGCCTGAGCAAACGCATTAAACTCAATTTCCAATACATAGCGCCCTAAAGCCCAAGCGGCGATACCCGCAGCTATCCCAGCTAAAGCTCCAGCGACAAAGCCAATGATGATTAATTCAACTCTGGCAATGCTGGCTAAAGTTGCGCGCGAGGCGCCAATCGCTTTTAAGATCGCGGCATTTCTGAAGCGGTCATCTTGAGTAGCTGAAATCGCAGCCATCAATACTAAGATTGCTGCAGCGATCGTAAAGGCAAACAACAAACCTAAGGCGACAGATAATTTATTGAGCACTTCTTGGATTTGTTGGAGTGAAGCTGATACATCCACCACTGTGAGGTTGGGATACTTCTGGCTCATTTGAAAATCGAGCGCTTCAAGATGGGGATCCTGGTAGTAGGATGTAATCCAAGATTGCGGCAAAGTATTTAGTTGTGCGGGAGGCATGATGACAAAGAAATTCACCCGCATGGACCCCCAGTCTAATTTACGAATAGAGGTAATTGGGGCAGTAAGCCTTTCGCCGGCGACTTCATAAGTCAGTTGATCGCCCATCTTGAGCCTGAGGGTTTTAGCAATACCAGTCTCTATGGAGATTTGAGGAGTCTCATCGCTTATCCACTTACCCTCAGTAATACGATTGCCTGGTGGCAATTGATCGGTATACGATAAATTAAACTCGCGATCGATTAAGCGACGCGCGTTATCGTCAGAAAAATTATTCGGGGAAATATCGCGTCCATTGATTGCAATTAAACGGCCTCGCACCATGGGGTAAAAATCAGGTTTTTCTATACCAGACTCGACCAGAGTGTTGGTGATATCCCCTTTTTGATCACCCTGTACATTGATCATGAAACGATTAGGTGCATTTTCTGGAATATTGCCTTGCCAGGTGCTCAATAAATCCTGTCTCAATAACAAGATCATTAGCAAGGACATCAAGGCGATCCCTAAAGCAGTGATTTGCATTACAGCAAACCCTGGCTTTCTGCCTTGTGCAGTAATCGCAAAGCGAATCGCAAAGTGTTGAGTGCGGATGCGGCCCAGTAATCGCAAAATCAACCAAGCCGAACCAGCAAATAGCACGATCGCACCACCAAAGCTCAGACCAGCCCAAAATGCCAACTTCCAATCACGGGCAGCCATTGCAATTAGGACTACGCTAGTACCAATCCCAAAAGTAGCTACCCAGATAGCTGAACGGTTAATTCCTTCAAACTCTTTTCGGATCAGACGGATTGGAGATACCTTCACCAAAGAAAATATGGGGGGCCCTGCAAATCCAATAAGTAAAAACCACGAAAAGAGCGCACTCCAAACTACTGGCCATAAAGAAACGCCCGGAAGATTGGTGAGGATTAAATTACCTAAAATCCAAGTCAAGATAAGCTGCACCAAATAACCGAGTATTGCCCCAACTATGGCAGAGCTTATTCCGAGGCTGAGCAATGTGCCAATTTGCCTTTTGATAATCATGGGGCTAGTAGCACCAAAACATTTCAAAACAGCGCAAGCATCTGCCTGCTTTAATGCATAACGACGTGCAGATAATGCGATTGCGACTGCCGCAACCAACGCTGTTAATACTGAAATCAAGGATAAGAAACGCTCAGCTCGTTCCAGAGTCTTACGCATGATGGGTTGCGCATTTTCCAGAGTCTCAATTCGCAGACCGCGCAGACCCTCTTTTTCAATATAGTCCTTTGCCCAAGACTCATATGCCTGTATTTGAGGGTCAGAACCTGCTAACAGTAATCGATACGTGACCCTACTGCCCAACCCAATAAGTCCTGTGCCTGGTAGGTCATCCATCGACATCATCACTCGAGGTGCGAAATTCATAAAACCAGCACCGCGATCCAATTCACGTTCAAGGACGCCAGCAATGATTAGCTGCTTCTTGCCAATTCCAATCTGATCGCCTAACTTGGCTTGTAGACTGGATAGCATTACAGAGTCAATCCAGACTGAGCCTGTGGGTGGACCTACCGCAATGACTTTATTACTTGAGGTTTGAACTTGCAGCGCACCTCGCAGGGGGTATTGAGAGTCAACGGCTTTCAAGGATGCCAGCTTACTCCGGGTACCCACAGTTGCCATACTGGGGAAAACAATTGTTTGAGCAATCTGGAGTTGGCGGCTTTGCGCTTCTAGAATAAATCGCTCAGTTATAGGTTGGTCTGCGGCGATCAGGAGATCCGATGCCAGCAACTGACGAGCATCGAATTGAAAAGCCCTTTGCATCCGATCAGCCAAAAAGCTCACACTAGATAAAGCAGCGACCGATAGAGTTAAGGCTACAAATAACCAAGCTAGCTCACGAGAGCGTAGCTCTTGTTTTAAACCACTAAACAGGCTTTGGAAATACTTCAAATTGCTTGAATCTGTCCGCCATCTACACGCATGACAGTTCCCGTAATGAAAGAGGCGTTTTGGCTCGCTAAAAAGGCAGCCGCATCACCATATTCTTTTGGATCTCCATAGCGCCCCATTGGAATCTGCCTCAGACTGGCTTTTACTACCTCTTCGTAGCTAGCGCCCTCACGCTTTGCTCTTGCTTCATCAAGCTGACGCAGTCTATCGGTTGCTATACGACCTGGCATGATGACATTCACCGTAATGCCTTCATTAGCAACTTCTGCCGCTAATGTTTTGGACCACGCAAGTAATGCTGCACGCAGAGTGTTGGAGATCGCCAAATTTTTAATTGGGGCAATTGCTCCTGACGTGGTACTTGTAATAATGCGACCCCATTTACGCTGACGCATACCGGGCAGCACGCGATCGGTGATGGCAATCAGCGAGAGCACCATATCGTTAAAACTTTTTTGCCAGAGCGCAGGATCTTGCCCCGCAGCCGGGGTTGGAGGCGGACCGCCAGTGTTGTTAATCAGGATGTCAATTGGGCCAAGTGAATTTTCAACTTGACTAATCAAGGCATCTATTACTGAAGCATCGGAGAGATCCCAGCTAAGCGCAAGCGCCACACCACCAGCAGCCTCAATCAATTCAACTGACTGCCTTAAACCGTCTGGGTTACGTCCTGTGACAGCAACCTTTACGCCTTCACGTGCTAAAGACACCGCCATTGCTTGACCTAACCCACGACTAGAGGCCAAAACCAAGGCTACTTTTCCATTAATCCCCAAATCCATGTCAACCCCCAAACCTCTATTTATATTTTTTAATCTAGCTGTAACTTTTGTTTAGCTACCACTTCTTTGTACACAGTGAACTCCGCTTTAATCTCTTTTGTAAATGCTTCTGGGCCATTTACATTAATGAGAGAGCCTGTATCTTCAAT
>CAIMPQ010000136.1 GCA_903843315.1 uncultured beta proteobacterium | reverse complement strand
GCACCTCAGTGCTTATCTACTATTGCTGCTGTTAAACGTGAAACTGGCAGTTGGAAGATCCCCGCCATCATGTTGGGTTACTTATTTGGCTTGGCTTATCTAGCCTCCTTTATTACCTACAGGATTGCTAGCGCTTTGGGTTTGGGCTAAGGGAATCTCGTAGCAGATTCAAGAGCAATTTTCTTAAAATTAGGCTACATTCATAGGTATTGAATTTACTAAGAGGCCGCCCCATGCATCAGAAGTCTGCTTTATATCTACTTTTAGGATTACTAGGAATCGCTTTATCTAGTGTGGCTAATGCGCAATCTGGAGAAAATACCTATAAACAGGTATGTGTAAGCTGCCATGCAGCGGGTGTTCTGAATGCACCTAAGTTTGGTGATAAAGCAAAGTGGGCCCCTCTCATTGCTGAAGGGCAGGTCACACTTACTGCGCATGCCTATTTTGGCATTCGTGGCATGCCACCCAAAGGCGGCAACCCGAACCTCAGTATCGAAGGATTTGCTGATGCCTTGGTCTATATGGTGAATAACTCTGGTGGTAATTGGAAGTCGCCAGATGCAAAAACCATCGCTGCAATTAATAAAGAAATTGAGGTACGCAAGGCGGGGTCGAATAAAAAATAAAGCAGACGTATTGAAGCTGTCTATAGAAACTCAATAAAAAATATAAATTACCTGGAGACAACCATGATTCACCTGACTTTTTTGCGCAAGAAATACCTGCTTGCCATTGCAGTAACAGCATTGGCAACGAATTTAACCTGGGCACAGCCTTTTCCAAATAAGCCGGTCAAGATCATTGTGACTGCAGCCCCAGGTGGAACAACGGATATTGCCTCACGGGCACTCTCGGATATTTTGGGAAAAGAGCTTGGTCAGACAGTGATTATTGAAAACAAAGCAGGTGGTGCAGGAATCATCGGTATTCAGGCGTTGTTGTCGGCCCCCCCTGATGGTTACACCATGGCGATGGGTAATATTGGTCCGAATGCCATTAATTACAGTTTGTATAAAAATCTTCCATACAAGATGGAGGATATGGAGCCCATCACTATCGTGATTGCAAATCCGAATGTATTGGTTGTAAACCCAGAAGTCCCTGCAAAGACGGTCGCTGAACTGGTGGCTTTAGCCAAAGCGAATCCGGGTAAGTATTCATTTGCATCCTCTGGCCGAGGGCAATCGATTCATATGTCTGGTGAGTTGTTCAGGACTCAAGCTGGCATCGATATTATTCACGTTCCTTACAAGGGCGCGGGTCCAGCGTTAGCTGATTTATTGGCCGGTCAGACCAACATGATGATTGATAACCTACCAAGCTCCATGCAATATATTAAGGCTGGTAAATTACGCGCTCTAGCGGTAACCAGCAAGAATAGAGTTCCTGACTTACCTGATGTGCCAACGATGATTCAATCAGGTTATCCAAACTTTGAAGTGACTGCTTGGTTTGGATTATTCGTTCCAGCTGGAACTCCTAAGCCGGTGATTGATCGCTTGTATGTGGCAGTCAAAAAAGCACTTGAGACTCCAGAGATTAAGCAGCGTTGGAAAGACTTGGGTGGTTGGGCTGTAGGCGACACACCAGCGAATACCAAGATATTTATCGCAGCTGAGAAAAAGAAATGGGAGTTAGTAGCTCAACAAGCCAAGATCGAAGCTGAGTAAGTCGGTAGTAGAACTAAATAATCCAGACCTGCTCCCAGGCCTGGATTCCATAAGGTAAATTAATCTGCCTTAATGTTGGCATCCTTAACTACTTTGCCCCACATACTTAACTCTCTTTGAATGCGCTTAGTAGAGTCCGCAGGGGATAAGTAGTTGACGTAAACGCCAGCCGCAAGCATGCGCTCTTGAACATCAGGACGCTGCAAGATAAGCTTGATATCAGCACTCAATTTATCAACGATTGCCTTAGGCGTATTTGCAGGAGCTTCAATTCCAAACATACTCACTACATCAAAGTTTGGTAATCCGGTAGCTTCAGTCACCGTCGGGACATCAGGCAATTGACTAATCCGTTTAGCGGTTGTAACCGCTAAAGGCCTTAGCTGACCAGCTTGAATAAACTGTAAGGCTGCAGGAACAGTTTCAGACATCGTGAGAACCTGGCCCCCAACCAGATCTGTCATGGCAGGGCCACTTCCTTTGTAAGGGATGTGCAATAGATCCAGGCCTAGTTGATAACGAAACATTTCCATAGCGAGTCGTTGTGGTGCCCCCGCTCCAGAAGAGGCGAAGGTCAGTTTTCCTGGGTTGGCTTTGGCATAAGCGATGAACTCTTTCATATTCTTCACGGGAACCGATGGGTTCACAACAAATACCAATGGAACAACACCAACGATGGCAACTGGTGCGAAATCTTTTTCTAAGTTGTACTTAATCTTGTCTTTGTCCAGATTGGAGTTGATGGCATGAGAGGTCAGTGCTCCCATTAATAAGGTGTAACCATCTGGTGGAGACTTAGCCACCATATCTGCACCGATATTGCCACTATCCCCAGCGCGATTATCGGGAATCACTTGTTGGTTCAGGGATTTAGAGAGCTCTTGAGCCATGATTCGCCCAATCACGTCTGTAGCTCCACCCGGAGGAAAGGGAATTACCAGCTTAATGGGCTTATCTGGATAGTTTTTGATTGCTGCAGTAGTGGATTGTGCAAATACAGGGATGCTCATGAAGCTGAAGCACAGGGTTACGCCAACACATTGAAGGATTTTTTGTCTCATGATTTAGTTTTTATGGGTTTAATATGACCATCTCATTATGAATGAATTCTGGCATTTGCAAACTACAATCTCAAAATGACTCTTGAGCTCCACCATATCGAAATCATTGGGTATTGCGCAGCATTCTTAACCACGACGGCCTTTTTACCTCAGGCCATCCAGTCTTGGCGTACCCGAGATTTATCTGGGATTTCCTTGGGGATGTATTCATTATTTACGGCTGGGGTTGGTTTATGGCTGATTTATGGTCTCTTTACTGAGAAGTGGCCCTTGATATTGGCGAATGCGCTGACTTTTGCTTTAGCTCTTAGTATCTTGTTGCTGAAATTGCGTCATACTTCTAAACGTCGCAAATAAAACATTAATCATCGTATTGAATGGAAGGGATTTTATGAGTTCAGCATTTGTTATTGACCCACCAGTGGTAACTTCACTGCCGGTGACAGGGGATACCCGACGTTTTGCTGTGAATCGCATTTACTGTGTTGGTCGTAACTATGCTGATCATGCGCGCGAAATGGGGCATGACCCAGATCGTGAACCCCCATTCTTTTTTATGAAGCCAGCCAATTCAATTGTGACCGATGGCAAAGATATGGCTTACCCCAATCTATCTAAAGACGTCCATCATGAAATCGAGATGGTGGTTGCCATTGGTAAGGGTGGGGCAAATATTTCAGCAGATAAGGCGTTAGACCATGTTTATGGTTACGGTGTTGGTTTAGATATGACAAGACGTGACTTACAGGGCGAAGCTAAAAAGATGGGTCGTCCCTGGGATACTGGTAAAGCATTTGATCAAGCCGCACCCTGTGGTGAGATTACCCCGGTAACACAATGTGGTCACCCAGCAAAGGGGAGTGTCAAGCTTTTGGTCAATGGTGAAGTTCGTCAAGAAGGCGATCTAAATCAACTCATTTGGAATGTGCCAGACACCATTGCTTATCTCTCTACCTTATTTACCTTGGAACCAGGTGACTTAATCTTCTCTGGTACTCCAGCAGGTGTAGGCCCCGTGCAAAAAGGTGATGTGCTGGAAGGTAGTGTTGAGGGCCTGGTAAATCTAAAGACCAAAATTAGTTAATTACCGACTTGGTATTGGGGGTGGGCTGAGATAGATCACCCCCTTCAAAATAGGTTAATTGCGCTACCCCCTAGGTGTCCTGCGCTAAAATTCTCCTATGTATATGTTCCTTCCTTTTCTGACGGCTTTTATCGGGCTGGTCTTAGTCTGGTTTGAGAAACGCCTTGCAGGTTTAACTGTATTGGCCATCACTGTTGGAATTCTGATTTTCTGGTTTCGCTTTCATGCAACCACTCATCTCAACATCAGCTTGTAATTGACCATGAGCAAATTTTCGCTTCCTTCCTTGGCGTCGCTAGGTAATCAACTGGCATTACTTGCTGTTGTAGGGGTCCTGTCTTATGGATTTGTAGACCAACTGTATTTTGGCGAACTACCTTGCCCATTGTGTTTAATGCAGCGCGTCGGCTATGTCATTATTGGCTTTGCTTTAGTGCTCAATATTCGCTGTGGTGCTCATTCAGCACATTATGGCTGGGGAATTATGGGCGGCTTAGTGGGGATGATGGTTTCTTTGCGCCAAGTGCTCTTGCATATATTGCCGGGTGACAAGGGTTTTGGTGCAACCTTTCTTGAGCTCCATTTTTATACCTGGGCATTCGTCGGCTATTTGGGCCTATTGGCAGGCCAGGCGATTTTATTAATGCTGCCCAATCGAGAGGTTCGCTCTCGATCCTTGTTCGCCAATATCTTGGTAATTCTTTTTATTCTGCTGGTGTTTGCAAATTTGATATCCACACTTCTCGAGTGCGGGATTGGTCAATGTGCTGATGATCCTATTCAGTATGAAGGTTGGCTCTGGTTGCGAAATCGCTTTGCTTTCTAAATTTCAGCTAATTAGTATTAGGCTCAGGTAATGCAATTTTCAAAAGTGGCCAAGTGCCTCTTATTCTTCTGGTTTTCTTGGTTCAGCCTTTGCACTGCCCACGCACAAGGTAAACCAACAACGAATGCTTGGCCCAAGCAGGCGATCCGCATCATCGTCACTTTTACTCCCGGTGGGGCGCCTGACATTTTGGCGCGTGTCTTAGCGGAAAGCTGGCAACAAAGTTTGGGAGTTCCAGTTCTGGTGGAGAACCGCCCTGGGTACGGGGGCAATATTGGCGCTGATTTAGTTGCTAAAAGTGAACCCGATGGCTACACCTTGCTTATTGGTACTGTTGGGATACATGCAATTAATGGGGCTTTATACGAAAAGATGTCCTTTGACCCAGTAAAGGATTTCACACCCATTAGTTTTTTAGCTAGCACCCCAAATGTCTTAATTGTGAATAAGCAATCAGGCATCACCAATGTTCATGAGTTGATCGAACTTGCGAAAGCCAAACCAAATCAACTCACTTTTGGTTCATCTGGCATAGGCACCTCATTGCATATGTCGGGTGAATTATTTAAAGAGATGGCGGGAATACAAATCCGCCACATTCCCTATAAAGGGCGTGCTCAGTCATTGCCAGATCTCATCAGTGGACGCATCACCATGCTCTTTGATAATTTATCTTCATCACTTCCTTTGATTAAGGCAGGCGAAGTCCAGGCCTTGGGTATCACCACCTTAAGGCGCTCTCCTGCCGCCCCAGAAATTCCGACGCTGGCGGAGCAGGGTTTACCGGGTTTTGAAGCTGTCTCTTGGTTCTCTTTAATGGCACCGGCGAACTTGCCTCTGGCAACGCAAAACCGCCTGAATCAGTTAACTCGTCAGGCATTAGAGAACCCAGAAATCAAAAACAGGCTCTTGGCAGGGGGGTTAGAACCTGCCCCTAGCAGTCCCAAGGACCTTTCTAAGCTGATAGCCTTAGAGTCCCGTAAGTGGAGCCGAATAGTCATGCAATCTGGCGCTAAATTAGAGCCCTAAATAAGCTGTTTTCTTGTCAGCCTAAGTCGATTGAGGGCGTTATATAAGAAAGGGAATAGGATAGGCTTAGACGACCCCAATACACTCGATTGAAAAACCCATTATTCAAAACACCTTCTTTTAATTGACTAAATTTGCCTAAATTTTCAGCATTAGACTTTTCTAAATTCGGCTGTATTGTGAGTGTGCTTTTATTGGTGGGTTGTGCAACACAAACTCAGCAAGTGAAGATGAATGAGTCTAAGGATCAGTTCAAGAATGGTGATCTGCAAAATACTACTGTAGCGATTCAGTCCGCATTTCAAGATAAAAATACACTCTATTACTTAGAGATGGGTGAGGTACAACGTCTTCAAGGTCCAGGACAAATTCCCAGTAGCACTGAAAACTTATTAATAGCTGATCAACAGGTTGAACAATGGGAACGAGCTACCAGCGACAAGCTCAAGCACTCTTTTTCGGATATGAGTTCTTATGTTTTATCTGAGGGCTTTAGTAGTAATTACGATCCCAAACCTTATGAAGTGAGTTTCCTGAGTCAAACTCTTGCACTAAATCATCTGTCACAGGGGCGTTGGAACGATGCCATGGTTGAGGCTAAAAAGATGGCTCAGCGAGAGAAGGTAATAGAAGAGCTGATTCAAAGTAAAGTTAGTGCGGTCTCGAGAACGGAACAGGAACAACAAAATAATCGGAATACCAGAGGTGCTACAAGTCGTATCCAGGATATCAATGGCTATCCCATCAGCCTATTGGATGATGAAGAAACGCGCAGCCTAAAGAACTCATATCAAAATCCAGGTGCTTATTACCTATCAGGCTTTATTCATGAGTCACAAGGGGAGGCTAGCTTGGCAGCACCGGGATATCGTCTTGCCATAGAGTTGCGCCCCTCGGTGAGCTTTTTCAAAACTAGTATTGCTAAGTTAGATTCGAACATTGCTAATCAAGGCAAAAAAAGCTTTGCAGATACCTTAATTATTATTGATACCGGCTATATCCCCAAAATTACCCCTCAACGGATTAGCCAGACCTTTAATTTTGGCGGTAATCCCAAATTGGTAAGCTTAACTTTGCCATCGATTGAAAAGTCTACCGAGCGATACACGCCGACTTTTGTTCAGCTCGGTGATCGGGTTGCTAATCCAGAGTTGGTAGCTAGCATTGATTCTATGGCCAGAAAGAATCTGCAAGATGAGATGCCGGGTTATGTCTTGCGCGCAAGTTCGAGAGCGCTGGTGTCATTAGCGGCGCAGTATGCCGCCGATCAATCCGCACAACAGGCAGCCAGAAGAAATAATCAAAATAATCAAAACAACAATACTGCTGCAATTATTGGCGCTATTGCGGGATTGATTACGGGTTACGGATTACAAGCAATTAATGTGACTGATGTACGTCATTGGAGTACCTTGCCAGCTCAGACCTATATGGCCCGGATGGGATTGCCGATTGGGCCAACGGTACTAAAATTCACTTTACCATCGGGTGTAATTCAAAGCCAAACAGTCAATTTAGTTGGCGGCTATAACGTAGTCTACATTCGCATGTTCAGAAACAAAGCAAGCGTGCTTACTTCAAATGATCCAGCGGCTTTACCTGCTAAACCGCAAGTCATTGCCCCGCAAGCAATTGTTGCGCCTATTACTGCACCCATT
>CAIMPQ010000135.1 GCA_903843315.1 uncultured beta proteobacterium | reverse complement strand
GTATCACCTCGGATTTTCTGCATTAGCCAACTTAGAGCGCATGGGTGATAAGTCTGCGGATAACCTAATTCAAGCGATTAATGCATCGCGGAATACCACCCTTGCTAGATTTATCTTTGCACTTGGCATTCGGCATGTGGGCGAGACCACTGCAAAGGATCTGGCAAACCACTATCGATCTATGCAAGCCCTGATGGATGCTAGCCAAGAGGATCTATTGACAGTAAAAGATGTCGGCCCCGTTGTGGCAGATTCGATTACCAGCTTCATGGAAGAAGCGCATAACCGCGAAGTCATTGAGCAGTTGCTTGCTTCAGGCATGCAGCTCGCAGTAGAGGAAAAGAGTATTAGTGCAGCAGTGGTAGGCAAGACCTTCGTGCTTACGGGCACATTCCCATCCCTGACGCGTGATGAAGCCAAAGATCTATTGGAAAAAGCAGGGGCCAAAGTAGCAGGGTCTGTTTCCAAGAAAACTGATTATGTCGTAGCAGGATCAGATGCCGGCAGCAAGCTCACTAAGGCAGAGGAATTAGGTGTTGCAGTAATTGATGAAGCAGCAATGCTGAATTTATTGAATTAATTGAATTTTATTATTTTTTTTCAACCCTTATGTAGGTAATTTCTTACTACAGAATCAGGTGGAAAAATTAAGTGGAAGAGATTTTACTTTTATTTCATTCGCATTTTTTATTACTTTGCTTGTTGTAGTGAGCCTAAATTATGAAAAACCTTAATTTAAGTAGTTTTGTAAATGCTGAAATTGATAGCCTTGCCTTAAATTTTGGCGATAGAGTATTTCGAATCATTGAGTCGGATAATCGCTATCAAAGATCAAATATGTTGGGGCATATTACCGCAAGTGGATTAGTGATAAGTAATAGCAAAGTGCTGTTAATTTGGCATCCTCATCTCAGGCGCTGGATTCAACCGGGTGGTCATATTGATGAGGGTGAATCCCCGGCTAATGCAGCCATTAGGGAGGTTTATGAGGAGACAGGTTATCTATGTGCATTGGATTCTACCCACCTTGATCCAATTGATATTGATATTCATGAGATTCCTGAGAATCCAAAAAACAAAGAAGCGACGCATCTTCATATAGACTTTTTATACAAACTAAAAGTTGTAAAGATAGAAAATTCTTCTGAGAATATTCAATATGACTGGTTTTCTTTCGAGCGGGTTAGATGTATACGCATCCTTCGAGCCCTATCCAACCTAAATTTGATGGCTTAGACCAAATATAGCTAATAGCATATGTTTGGGTGTGCCAAACACTGCTAAAAAGCTGTAATTCTCAAAACTAATTAGTAATTATTAGAGTTAAATCTCTAATATCGATAATTAGAGATTTCCTGTTGCACAGCTAGTCTTTCCTGATTTGATGGACTTTAAGAAAGCATCATAGTCGACCAAATTCTGTTTGCTATAAGCAATGGAAAACTTTACAAATGCATCATCTAATATTTCACTTTTTCCACAATAGCCCGCAAGAATAGCGGGATCTCCTGAACGCGCATGGGCATTAGCTAGGGCCCAGCCAAACAGTTTTGCAAAGTCAGGAAATTGTTCAGTATTAATGCCATCTTTACCTATTGTGATTCCACCCTTCATGTCACGTAGTTGTCGAACATAAAAATCTTGTTCACCGGAATTGCCGTAACCGAGGAAGAGATCAGGCGCACCCTGAATTAAGCATTGGCCGTGGACCACTCGTTCACCTTCAGAGCGGAAGTGGTTCTTTGAGAAAAAAGGTTCTAGAACAGATTTTTGCGCTTGCTTAGCCTGCAAAAAAAGGGGGTCATTCACATCAAGTCCCTCAAAATATAAGACCCAACAAGAGGTTCCTACGCTACCTACCCCAACGACTTTTCGTGCACTGTCAATTAATTTATAGTGCAGCAACAAATGCCTACGATCAGGTGCTAAAGATTTGACGTAAGAGTTTAGACCTACATCATTTAACACAGAAGTCTTATGTCCTTTCGGTGAAAATTTAGGATGCTCCATGAGAGGGGGATTATCAATAAGCCGATATCCTTCAGGAGTGATATCCGTTAATTTACCAATCAGACCATGACTATTATTCTTTCGAGCCTTGCTAATTAATTTTTGTAATAGCTTTTGACTTAAGACAGCTGCGCGCGTTTTTGCAGCTGTAGTTAGGATATTTTCATCAATATAAGAGCGCTTCAGATCAATAAAAGGAAGCTCAGCATATTGGTGAAGATTTCTGCGGTAAGCACTCATGATATTTCGAACGATCATCTCGCCATAAGCCTGATCTTGTCCCAATTGTTGGGAGGCTACCATTGCACTAGCGGTAAGACGTTTTAAATCCCAGTCGAAATTACCGGGCAGAGTTTCGTCAAAATCGTTAATCCCAAAAACCAATTGATGCTCGGTTGTCGAAAAGAAACCAAAGTTACTAACATGCATATCGCCACATAATTGGACGGTAATCGACGGACTTGGCAATTTGGCCAAGTCATGCGCCATGATTGCGGCGCCACCTCGAAAAAAGGCAAATGGATCTACTGCCATTCGAGCGTGACGGATGGGGACATACTCTTGAATACGAGTTTTTGCTTGCTCATGCAGGATTTCAATCGGGGTTTGACGTTTAGCAGTAACGTTAAATTCAGCAAGTGAAGACCGTACGACTTGTTTACGAATCGATTTCCCCAAAGCAAAGCGCTCCTGAAGATCAGGGTTTTTGGTAATCAATGCTTCGTATAGTGGGCTAGGCATGCCTCAATAATGCCATAGGCTGCCAAATCGCTTTTTGGCGGCCATTTTAGCTAAATTTCATATAATTGGACCAGTTCTATATAGGAAAGAAGATATGAAAAATAAACTACTAAGCATTTTTGCAGTACTTGCTCTAGGAGCCTGTACAACCCCAGTGACTCAGCAAGAGGTTCAGCAAGCGCAATTTCCACCTCAGCCAAAGCAAGCTGAAATCGATAAAGAAGTGAACGCGTATTTAAAAGCCAATATTTATAAACCAGAAACTGCACAAAAAGAGTGTGCACCTCCAAGAAAAGCATGGGCTAGACAGAATGCCGACAAGCCAGCTAACTTTGGTTGGATGGTAGTCTGCGATGTCAATGCGAAGAATAGCGCTGGCAATTTTGTCGGCGTTAAGGCTTACATGTTCCTATTCACTAAGACTGGCAATATCTCATATGATCCATCGACATTCTTCCTGAACATCAATGACCATGTGCAATTTATTGATTTGATCGGTAAGTAAGTTAGGCACTAACACTTGCATGATCTTTAAAACCACCTTCGGGTGGTTTTTTATTGCATTAACCTATGCAACATACAATTGATATATAGACAAAAATGCTTTGAAGATAAAGTACTTAAGAGAATCTAGATGACGAAGCCCATTTTGT